>NZ_JAUBSD010000030.1:0-68260 GCF_036704575.1 Microcoleus sp. K5-D4 | reverse complement strand
CAATTATGAGTTAGCTTTCAGATCTAAAATTCAAAACCTTTAATTATAACATAGATTTTTTTTGCAAGAGGTCTAATATACAGCCGGGTAACTACTAGCTATTCCTTTAATCAACCAGAGCCAGAGATGAACTTCTTGGTAACTCCGAAATCCTTCGGGGTCTCTCAACTCTTGTTGCAATGAAGCTGCTATTTCAACTGAAAACTTTTTTGGGCGGTCAAAAACCTGCCGATTTTTTAACAAATTTTCCAGACCGCCCTCTTTATATTGAGAGAGCCAGCGATGAATTGTTGCCTCACTTTTACCTAAAACTGCCGATACTTCCCGCACAGTTTCTACTTGTTTTGACTGAAATAAATAAAGCATTTGAACTTTGTTATAAGCTAGGATTCTTTTTTGGTGTTTGAGGATTTTTCGTAGATTTTCTACAGATTCGGTAATCTTTATATGAGGACGACCAGACATTGTAATTGTCTCCTTTACTTTGAACACAAGTCTATCACATCTTTAAAAAAATGGTATTAGTGCTCAAAAAAATCACCCAGCAGCACAATGGCAGGTGTGTGAGTGCCCATCAACTGCGGGATTGTCAATATGCCATGGATGCAGGAGAAAAGATATTTGCCAAGGGCGATGAAGAGGTTATTATTAAGAGCTTTTGTCATCCATCGACGACGCGACAGGATGGACGAGGCAAGACTGGAGCGATATCGCAGTAATTTACGAGAAAGATTAATCACAATTTTGAGTTTAATGCCATATCAACTGGATGGTGTTCGGTTGCGAAAACGCTATGGCGAGCTGATGGATAATTTGTTTTTATTTCTGGAAGATGCTGCAATTCCACCGACAAATAATTCTAGCGAACAAGCGATTCGGATGAGCGTGATATTTCCTCGCGTGACTAATTGCTTTCGTTCCGAATGGGGACGAGATTTATTTGCGGCGGTTCGTTCAGTTGTCAATACTGGTAAAAGGCAGGGCTTAACTGCTTATCAAGCTATTCAACAAGCCCTCTCTATTCATGGCTCGCTTTTTTCCCCTACTTGAGCAATTACCAAGATATTAATGTCTTTCGGGTGAAAGCACTCTGACCGATTCTCATGGAACTCTCGAAAAAAACGCAGAAGGGGAACTTGGAGGCGATCGCACCGTAGCCAACAACTCCGGCTCTCAACTACCTCAACTGTTAAGCTAAACAGACTCGAACACTCAACAGTTGACAAAAACTGCCACCACCTAAAAACGGCTATCTAACTATCTCGCTAAACCGCAGCCGCTACGTTGCACGGTTAACTCTTCTGGCTGCTTTTGCTGTCAGTTGCAGCGAACTGTTATTTAGCGACGATGTGTAATTGTAGGATATCATGTCAATTACCGATTTATTCATCGTAGGGTGCGTCAGAAACGAGATTTTTGAGTTTGATCGAGAATCTGGCTGGCGCACCCTACCGAATACTAAACATCGCGTTCTGTTCGTACCCATTTGGTTTGCCGCTTCAGGAGAAAACCCAGATATAAAGGTATTTTCCAAAGAATGTAAAAAGGTACAGATAACAGAGTTGAGCCAGAAATATCGGCACGCCCGAATTTGGCCCAAGCGCTGACAATGGAAACTAAAATCAGCAATCCTTGTACTGCTAACAAGACGGCGGGAATTGGGGATGTTCCCAAAATTGCTGCTAGTAAAGAGGTGGCAAAAGCAGCTAGCCAGATAGCGACTAAAAGCGATAGGGGAGGGACGGATAAGTCGAGGGCGATCGCCAATAAGTCAAAACGTTTTTGCTCGACTGAAGCTGCTGTCAGCCGGGGAGTTTGAGTTAACAATGTCTGTATGTGACCGTGTTCCCATCTCGTTCTTTGACTTTTAGCTGCTTGCTGCTGCTTTGGCAAACACCCGGTGACGTTTGCTTCGGGGCAGAATACTGTTGGATGTCCGGCGATCGCCAAATCCAAACTCATCTGCATATCTTCAACAATATTGCTGCTTGCTAGGGAAACCGAGCGAATTATCGACCAAGGAAAAGCCATGCCAGTACCTGTTAGTAATGATGGGAATCCTAAATTTTTTAAGCCGCTGGGACGGACTAAGTTTTTCACAAGAAATGCTAAAGCAGAAATGGAATCTTTAGGAGTAGGATTTTGTGGCTGTTCCATGAGATAAGTTGCTTGCACTGGTCTTTGTTCGGCAACTGCAACCCGGGCTAATTTTTCTATAGAGTCGGGCTGACAGATGCAGTCAGCGTCAACCATGATGACTACTTCGGGGGGGTCGGATTCGATCGACTGCAAGCCGAAATCCAGTGCATATCCTTTGCCCTTGCGTTCTGTGTCTTGTCGCTCGATCGCACTTGCACCGCAGTTACGGGCGATTTCTGCCGTGGCGTCCGTGCAGTTGTCAGCAATCACTAACAGGCGGTCTTGAGGTGTTAGCTGTGGCAAGATGGTGGAGATTGTCGCGGCAATTCCTGCTGCTTCGTTGTAAGCGGGAATTAAAACTGCTACTTTGGGGCGGGGCGCTTTAGTTTCCGCTGTCTCGCCCTGGCCGGACAAGAAAGCTGCACTGCATTCTAGAAATAGAACTGCTACGGGAATTAGAAGGATCAGGGCGATCGCCAATAGCACAACATCAATCAATAGGAACAGTAGCTGATTAATTTCCACAATTCTAGTACCTTAATTTAATTTTATTTCTTGCGTTCATTGAGTTTATTTAATCTTATTGCACCTTTGTTAACTTACTGCGCCACGCTATCTAAAGTATCATTATATCATGCGCGCAAAAAATCACCATTCTTACATTTGTTGTGATGACTTCAGTCCTCCTCAAACTACTACGACTAGCGTCAAATTACTAGGACTAGCGTCTTCACTACAAATTAATTGGATGGCGGTTGTGCAGTCGCAAATATTATCATATCATGTCAATTCTGACAAGGTTAAGTCACTCAATTTAATTAAATCTCAAACAAGCCCAGACTTGATAAACCCGGTTTCTAAAAGAAACCAGGTTTCTGGCTATTCTATTTTTTATCCACTAAACACTTAATCGATGTTTAACATCAAATCCGGTTGCATCGGAATAATAAAATCGAGTCAACAGTTAACAGTCAATCATTCAGTTTTTCGACCCGCCCGTCAACAGTCAACAGTCAAGAATCATTTCGCTCGTGCAACCGGAATTGATATAACTCATTCATCTCCTGTGCCTGGGCACTCAGGAAGCCATCTCCCAACCCAAAACTATGTTCAAGCTACGCTGCATCGGGGATAGCAACAGGTTCAGATTTTTTGGTGGTGAACTGTGCGGGGGGTGCAAATTCTCTGATATATCTCGACACCGATCGCAAATATCCCACTTCTGCTTGAATCAAATCCAGCGTAGAAAGACTCTGAACTAAGTCATCAAACTCATCTGCTGTAACTCCAGCACTGTGCAAGACTTCTTGGTTAAGTCGCCCGCAGATTCCTTGCAGAAGGAGTTCGATAATCTCGCTATAGTCAGCGATTTGGGTTCCGTAACCTTGCAATTTCTTCCGATTGATTCCCCACTGCAAAATCTTCAACAAGTCTTCAGGGGCACTCCACGCAAAAGAGGAAGCAATAACTTCTTTTTCCGCTGCGACAAGAGCGTGCTTGATTTGCACTTCGGGGAAATCTGGATCGATGATTAGGCTTTCGAGCTTCCACACTTGTTTATCTAACACGCGCAAAGAAAAAGGAGCTAATTCTACAATCACCATGTCGCCAGCATCGTTAACACTTCTAAAAGGATCTTCCAAAACATTAATTAGGAGGTGAATGTCTGTAGGTTTTTTCCAGTCAAACTGTCCTAGGAAAAATGGTTCTTCGTATCCCGGCAAAAGTCCTTGAAAATAAATCGGCAGATTTTTGCCAGATTCAAGAATTTTATAAAGAGCTACTTCCAAGGTTTCTGTTGGCCACCCGAGATTACTCACGGCGACAAATTTCAGTTTTCCGGGAACGGACACAATCAGAGAATTCAGCAATAAATGTACGGCTTCAAAAAGATTTTGAGCAGTTACGTAGCGGTGGGGAGCGTGAACGTTGACAGTTTTACCTTGCTCTACTTTTTTGGACATTTGCTCGCAGAACAAGCTATTTTCCAACATATGAGTAAAGCGAACCATCCCGTAAGTGACATTTCCTTCTTGAGCTGCTTTGGCAAATTGCCATTCGGCAAACTTCTTCGAGGCGGCGTAAACTTCGGTGGTAAAATATCGAGATGTTTTGCCTGTAGAAGAGAATACGCAGTTTTCTACGCCGTATTCTTCGCAGAGTTGAATGACGTGTTTACATCCTAACAGGCTGGTTGTAACTGTTTCTCGGATTTTGATTTCAGCTAGTCCGGGTTGACGTTGGGCCGCTAGGTGAAAAACAATTGCTGGTTTTTCTACCTCAAATATGTGTTTGAGCGCGTCGAGGTTGCGAATGTCAACGGCATAGAAAGTTACAGCACCTTCTTGGGTAAAAAGCGGCAGATTTTCTTCGGGGTTTTGACATCGGGCGTTGTCTGCGGAAATGATGTTAGTTGCGCCTAGTTCGAGGAGTTTTTCAATTAAGAAACGACCGACACATCCTTCTCCGCCAGTGATGAGGATGGTTTTGCCTTTGATTTTGCGACTGACTGCGGATGCGTAGAGGTGAATAGTGCGATCGCGCACGTCGCTAAAAGGTTCGCTTTCTAATTGTCCGTCGGCTTGATAGGCTGCGATTAGCTGTGCGGTGAGAGTTTGTAAAGACGCGAGGATTTCAGGATCTTGGGGCTCCGGCGAACCGGGCGGAACTAGCTGCTGGATGCGCTCAATTATTTCCGCTTTGCTGGCACCTTCAAAAACTTCTCTTTGGTTAAATGCACTCTTCACTTTTTTTGCTCCTTTAAATTCTAGAAATACCGTTACTGATAAGCGACTTGTTAAACAAATTTTCGAGGGACAGAATCTTTAAAAGTCTGCTTGGTTTTAGGATTTTTTAGACTTAAAGCTACTTAATCGGAAAGACACGCGATCTGCTATGCTTGTAGTTTTATTAAGCGCTTTTTTAACCTGCTTACTTCTGCCATCGGCAAATATCGGCAAAGTCGGAATGTGCTCTCTCCAAAATTTGTCAATACCACTATATACTTAAATTGCTGAGTGTTGGCAATACTCCGAACATATCTTTACTGTTTCTTTGCAATAACCTACGAGTTTTCACGCAATTTTAAAGTTTATGTAAAGTAGGGTCTAGGTTTAAAAAACTTAACAATAGACTCGACCTTGATTATAGCATTTTACTTTTTAAGTAAAATGTATTTTTGGTTACTAAATATAGTTTAATTTTAAGTAAAAATACGCACAAAAGCCCACATCAAATATTTGCGTCTGCTGAAAAGATTGCTACTTGATGGGTGGGGTAGTGCTGTGGCTACCCCTGTATGTGTGTTGCTACTAGGCGCGAACGATGCGTTCTTTTTTGCTGCCTTCAAAGCCACGAGCATCCCCAACATCGTAGCCTCCTGTCCGCAAGCGACGGTCTAAATCGCTAGCTTCGGGAGAAGTTTTTGCTGCTTCTTCGATCGTCACTCTGCCTTCAAGCACCAGTTTGTAAAGACCCTGGTTGATAATCTGCATTCCTTCGTAAGTATCATGTTCCATTAATCGGAAAGCTTCATCATCAGCACCTTTCATCAAGTAATCGTGCATGGCAGGTGTATTCACCAAAATATCGTGAACTGCTACTCGACGGTTGTCAACAGTTGGCAGCAAAAGTTGGGCAATTACCGCTACTAAAGAATCGCAAATTTGAATCCGCATCGCCTGTTGTTCTTCTGGTGGGTAGAGGTTCAACAACCGATTAATAGCGTTAATGGCGCTGCGAGTGTGGAGAGTTCCCAATACTAAGTGACCAGTTTGAGCTGCTTGCAACGCTGTATTGATTGTAACGCGATCGCGCATTTCCCCGATCAGAATCACATCGGGGTCTTCCCGCAAAACAGCCCGCAAAGCCTGTTGAAACTCGTGGGTATGCAAGCCGACTTCCCGCTGGCTAACCAAGCATTTTTTAGAAGGGTGAATGAATTCGATCGGGTCTTCAATGGTAACTACGTGCTTTTGCTCCATCTGATTGAGATGGTCGATCATCGCAGCTACGGTTGTCGATTTCCCCGAACCTGTAGGCCCCGTAACTAATATTAATCCCTGCGATCGCAAAATGATACTTTTGAAAACTTCTGGCAACCTCAAGGAATCGATAGTAGGTATTTCCAAACTGATCAACCGCAATACTATGGCACCGCCGCTGAGGGACTCAAAACAGTTTAGCCGACACCGCACGAAGCCAGGGTAAAAAATTGCTGAATCTAATTCCTTGGTAGTTGCAAACTGTTTTCGCTGTTCGGGGGTGAGAATTTCGGCTAGGTACTGTTCAAAAATTTCTGGCGTTACTTTGGGGTGGGTGGTTGCTACTTGCATCACGCCACGAATCCGAAATCGAGGTACTTGGCCTACTCGAATGTGAATGTCAGAAGCCGAGGCACTATGGGCATCTCTGACCATTTGTTCGATCGTACTGACGGGTGTCTCAACAGAAGACCGCTGCTGGGCCGGAGGGGGCGCACTCGGCGCGGGTGCAGGAGGCGGCGCGGGAGTTGCAGCCAAAGGCGGGGGCGGGGGCGGTGTTCGGCGGGCTTGAGCCTCTGGTCGAAGGGGTGTAGGATTGTTTAATGGGTTCATTTTTTTGTCTCCAGTCAATGTAGATTTATTGCGAAAAAATGCCCGATTTCTAATCTTATCGCTCGCAGCTAATTCGGTGTTAAATGCTGAGAATATTTTACAATTAGGCTTGATGGGGCGATCGAGTAATTAACAATTTAAACTCCTATGAACATCGGTCACAAAATCGCCGACTGGCTCGAGAATCGCGCTGTTACCCCTGCCTACGCGGGTTGGCTGCTTTTGGGGATGACAGTTTTCTTTTTTGGGTCGGCGACTAATACAATGTCTGGGTGGCTGTACGTGCTCAGCGGTGGGGGTTTGGCGCTGTTGGGAGTAGCGGCGGTTTTGCCTGGAAAATCGCTCCGTTCCTTGGAAGTCCGTCGCCGCCCGATCGAACCGGTGAGTGCGGGCGAGCGAATCACCGTCGAACTAGAAATCGAAAATCGCGCCCGCCAACCTAAGACTTTGTTGCAAGTGATAGACATCTTGCCGTTTGTATTGGGAGAACCGGTTGTCCGCCCGATCGAAGTCATAGAGCCTAACAGTATATACAGGGATACATACTATCTGGAAGTCCGGCGGCGCGGGGTCTATCGGTGGCAAGAGGTAAACTTGAGGACGGCGGCGCCTTTAGGGTTGTTTTGGTGCCGGCGCAGCCGCCCAGTCAAAGCGGTGGCGGTTGTGTATCCACAAGTTTTGCCGTTGAGCACTTGTCCTTTGATCGATCGCATCGGTCAAGAAGACAGCCCGCAATTTTACAATCGCAGTCGATCGCAAACTGCCACCGAAGGCCTCACCCGCAACCTCAGACCTTACCGCCACGGAGACCCCACCCGCCTGATTCACTGGCGCACCAGCGCCCGCTACGGAGAACTACGGGTAAGAGAGTTAGAAGTTGCAGCAGGCGGTCAAGAAATTATTATTGCTCTCGACAGCGCTGCGGCGTGGCAGCCAGAAGAATTTGAACGAGCCGTGACAGTTGCAGCGTCTCTTTACTTCTATGCTAGCAAGCGTCTGTTAAACGTCAAACTTTGGACTGCCGGGACTGGACTCGTTTCGGGGAACCGGGTAGTTTTGGAAACTTTAGCGGCGGTTAATGCTGGAGAAGATGCGGTTGAGAATCGGCCGAAACTGCCGATAATTTGGCTGACTCAAAACTCTGCAACTTTAAGCACTCTTTCCCTAGGCAGCCGCTGGGTACTCTGGCCGTTGGCAACTGCTGAAACCGGCGAAAAAATGTTAGTCAAACATGAGTTACCCGGTTTAGAAATTCGCTCCGGCAGACCCTTAGAACTTCAGTTACAAGATCCTCTGGAAAGAGCGATTAGCTATTAAGTAAGATAGACCACGAAAAAAACCTGTGAAAGAGCGATTAGTTATGAAGATTGACTGGATTAATCTAAAACCTCAAGAACCATGATACACTACAATAGTTTAATTGATAAAGTTAAGGGTCTTACGGGGTCTGGCAATTGCTTGGCAAGTTAAGAGCAGCTTAGATTACTGTGACTCCGGTCATAAACATCATATCTCATTCACTAAACAGGAGAAAAAATGACTTTCTGGGATAAATTAAAGCAGAACGTATCACAAATCAATGATTCTCTGCAAACCAATATTTCCAAGTTTAAAAATAATGATTTTGCTGATGCCTCAATGGCAATATGTGCATTGATTGCTGCTGCTGATGGCACTATCAATACCGATGAAAGACAAAAAACGGCGGCTCTAATAATTTCCAATGAAACACTAAAAATTTTTTCGGCTTCGGAGTTGAAGCAAAAATTTGATTTTTATTGTGAGAAGCTATCACAAGACTTCGATTTTGGTAAAGTGGAGGCTATCCAAGCCATAGCCAAACTCAATAAAAAATTAGATCAAGGTCGTGCAGTCATCCAAATTGGCATTATTATCGGTGGTGCGGATGGTAATTTTGACCAAGATGAAAAGAAGGTTGTCAAAGAAGCTTGCCATGCTGTGGGAATTAATCCAGGGGAGTTCGACCTCTAAATTTAGCTATTTTATGGTTCATGCTACTCAATTCTTTAAGGCTTTATATCTGCGAATAGCATTGTTCATTGAGTTTATTTGCTCTGCATGAAATGAGGGAGGCATTAAGCTATGAACAGTATGAAGGAGTCCATTGTGCATGACATCGGTCGGAAGTGCAGAATGATCGAGTCCTAGTGTATGTCCTATTTCATGGGCAATGGTATTTGCAATTAAGTTAGATAGTTGATTGAGATTAAGGCTGGCATTGTAGGAAGCATAGAATACTTGGTCAATCCGAATAATCGCCCTATCTGTAACCATTCCCGACTTGAAGCTAGCCACGCCGAGATAGTCAACCGGCTGGCTGTCCACGAATATATAAACATGGGTAAAATCTTCCCCCCACTCTTTGGGATCGGGGGGATCAGATGTCAAAAATATTTTGATGCTTCTAAATGCGCCGTAGAGTTTGGAGAAAGCGTCCATCAGCAGGGAAAAGATCGCTTCTCTATTTTCGGGTGCGACATCCATTCCTGATACATCTACCCAAATGCAACGGCGAAAATCGCTATCATTATCAATTAGAACTCTTCCACAGGAAGGGCAAAACTCCCACTGAGGCTGGATACGGGAACGACAGCTCTGACAGCGGAGTTTGGGGGGTTTAGTCAGGTTTAGCCGTTGAGAAAGGGGGAGTTTTAGCTTGCGATTGTGTTTGGTTAGGTCTAGGCGATCGTACAGAGACATTGACTGATTGTAGGAATTTTTTCTCGTAATATTCTTGTTAATTTGAGCTAATTTCAGCTAGGGCTATGGGTTGAGTTGATAGTTGCCACAGTCTGCAACAAAATGCTCCGATTTCCCTATTTTAATATTCCTTTCAATCTGGCCTGCTTAATCCAAGCGGGAAATTCATTCAGCAGTCTTTCATACAATTGTTCATCAGTGATTTTTCCCAAATCGTCTAAATGAAAAAAGTTAGCGTTATCAACCAGCCGGCCACGCATACTGTCTAGTCTTTCCAGAATTCCATAGTTAAAACCAGCCAATCCCACAAATTGCCAAAAAATCGGATATTTTGCAGCTTCAACTATAGATTTTTTAATTTCTTGCTCATTAGTAACGCCTCCATCACTGAGGAAAACAATAAATGTAGGCAGTTTACTAGCCTTTTCCTGAGTATACTTCTTTATGACATCTTGTATTACCAAACTTTCATTGTTTCCCCCGCCTAATTCCAGCATCAGAGAAGGCATTTTAAAAACAAGTAAAGCTCTCTTCATTTCGCCGGCTTCTTTTGTGATATAGCCATCAACATTTGTCTCCGTCACCGATCTTGTTCTTTTGAATGTTGAGCCAAAAAACCAAACATCTAATGTAGCATCATCATCCAGTCTACTAGCTACTGGAACTATTCTTTCAAGGAACGCTTGCACTGCACCAGAACTATATTGATGGCTCATAGAGCCAGAAATATCCAAAACCAAAGAGACTCTTGCTAGGATACCCTCAATCCCTTTCTTTTTAAGACAAATATCTACTTTTGCTTTTAAAAGGATTATATCTGCTTTTTTTGTAATATCAATAGGTTGCTGTTTGGTCTCTTTTTCAGGTTCAGGAGTTAAGACAGGCTTGTCTACTTTCTTCTCTTGCTGTTTAGCATCAACAAAATACCGATCTACAAAACTTTGCAAGCCGGCATTATAGCCTTCTCCTACTGCTTGAAATCTCCATGTCAAATCTTTTCTATACAATCTGCCAAACTCCAAAGCTGTCTCTTGAGAAAAAGCTTCTTTTAAATCGTACCGAGCTAACTCGACTCCTGTTTCCTGGTTGTAAAGCCTGATAAACGCATTTTTAACTTGGCTGAAATTTTGATTTTTTTCCAGCCCTTCGTGAATAGTGACAACAAAAACTATTTGCTCAATAGCAATCTTGACTTTTGTCAAATCTACGTAGATCGTCTCATCATCATCTTCGCCTTGCCCAGTTCTGTTATCTCCTGAATGTCTTAAAGAACCATCCAGTGATTTCAGATTATTATAGAATACAAAGTATTTTTCATGAATTATTTTGCCGGCAGCGCCTAACATAAACACAGAAGCATCAATATCATAGCTCTGACCAACCTGGCTCACCTCCCAACCTAAGCCAATCGCCACCTGTTTTAAATCGGGAGCAGCTTTAGAAAGACTTAATCTTTCACCTTTGGTTAATTGGATTCCCATTCTATTGGTTTTCCTTCAATGTAAATTCGGCTGATTAGCTATTCTCAACAAAAAAAGGTTTCGATCGTTGTAGCCCACTTCGGATTCCAGGAAGTAAGGAGCATCTATGTACCGAAGGAGTTGTTAAGCATAGGTTTTCACAAGTTCCTGCAACCCATTAACCTTCACACCGTTACCGATCGCCGCCATTTTCCACTCATCATTATGCTTGTAGATTTCTGCCATGAGCATCCCCGTCATGCCTTTGTATTCAGAACCTGATAGGTTATATTTTGCGAGTTCTTGATTATTAGACGTATTAACCAAACGCACAAACGCATTTTGAACTTGTCCGAAGTCTTGCTTGCGTGCAATGCAATCGTAAATGTTAACTGTAAAAACCAGTTTGACAATTTGCGAGGGAATTCGAGATAAATCGACGAGAATTTGCTCGTCATCTCCCTCTCCCGCTCCAGTCAGATTATCACCTAGATGCGTAATAGCTCCTGAACGGTGGGAGAGATTGCCAAAATAAACGATATTGGTCATATCATTCACTTTGTCATTTCGATCTAAACAAATCACTGAGGCATCCAAGTCATAATCTGGAGCACTGCTAAAAGCCCCAAACAAACCTCCACCGGAGCGTTTCGCCACATCCCAGCCTAATCCGCAGATCAGTTTTGTTAGCCCTGGCGCTTCTTTGGAAAGCGAGATGCGCTGTCCTTTTTGTAGGTTAATTCCCATGCGTTTTACCTTTTAGCTATAGCGATCGAGTAATGCTTGTAAACCACCTTGATAGCCGGCTCCCACTGCATTGAGACGCCACTCACCGTCTTTCCGGTAAAGTTCAGCCATGATCAGTGCTGTCTCTATGGAATAATCTTCTACAAGGTCATAGCGAACAGCTTCCTGTTGTGTTTGGGCATTAACGATCCGCACGAAGGCATTTTGCACCTGACCAAAATTTTGACGGCGTTGCTGTGCTTCATGGATGGTTACAGTTACAAGAATTTTTTGGACATCATTAGGCACTTTTGTGAGGTTGATTTTGATAACTTCATCATCCCCCTCGCCGGCCCCCGTGAGATTATCTCCCATGTGCTGCACGGATTTGTCTGGATCTGGACTTGTGAGATTGTTATAAAAAATGAAGTGATTGTCAGAAATTAATTTTTCATTACCACCTAATAGGAACAATGATGAGTCTAGGTCAAAGTCAGAACCCGTGTCTGTAGCTTTAACGTCCCATCCCAGTCCTATGAATACTTCTGAGAGACCGGGTGAAACTTTCTCAAGCGATACCCGTTGTCCTTTGGTCAGAGATACGGCCATGATTCAATCTTCCTCTTTATTAGAAGTGGTTATGGAGGGAGGCGCGGACTGGAAAACTTTATTAAGTTTTTGCTGGAAATAGTTGTAGAATTTTTAATCTTAAATAAAAGAATATTAGCTAACTGTGCCGATGTCAATAGGGATTACAACTCTTAATTATTTTTTGGGTGTGAGTACAAAGCAATCATGCCCTGCCTCCCACAGTTGTGTAATCTCAGCTTGGGTTATTGTGCTTGTGTATTTTGACAAACTCTCGGAACTTGACCGTGTTTTGTGATGCAAGTGACCCTTACCAGGGCCTTTCCACAAGGCCCTCCGCTTGGAAGTCTCCTGTGTTGCAATACCATCGACTTGTGGCGTCGATGGTGGTGCGACGGATTCCCAACACTTGAGCAACTTCGATTTTCTTCATGCCATTTAACTCGATCGCTGGGATGACCTGATGAAGGAGGTATAAATGTACAGTTTGGAGCCAAAAGTCGGCGCGATCGATCTGCAAAACTGGCGACTAATTGTAGTCTATTTTCTAACCAAGGAAAGCGGTTGCTATAGTTTAATTTAAATGGCGATCGGCTCGAATCGAATTCTTTGCCTGACAATAAAATCTCAATCCCTATCACTCTCTAGTGTCGGGGAGAATTTCGACTACATACTCCGGTACATATTCGGGTCGATTTTCAGACCGATTCGGGGGCACATTCTGGGACACCTTCTCCGGTGGATGTTCGTGCCTGACTCGCCGGATCGGGAGATTTGCAATTAGTGCTGTGGCCCGCTGGTCGCTCTCCAGCGAGAACTCAGACCCGGTGGTATCGATTTCCACGTAGCGAGATACCACCTCTAGAATTTCTCGGCGCATCGACTCAACCATTTCGGGGCTGAGTTCTGAGCGGTCGTGGGCTAGAACCAGTTTGAGGCGCCGTTTTACCTCGTCGCGGCTGTTGTCAGGGGTGCGCGGGAAAAGTCGTTCGAGAAGTGTATATATCATGGGTACGGCTGGTTTGTCAAGGGTTAGGCATAGAAAAGGTCATACCATTTTCGATTTTCGATTTTCGATTTTCGATTGGGGAACCACTGATTCCCGTTTGGTTGGGAGTGGGCCTACAGTTTCATTCTTTTTGGGAACTGGTGTCACTGGGGGAAAATTTGGGGTAGTTTTTGTGATGCGGTCGCTGCTGTTAAAGATAGATCGCCAATATTGCAGCACATCACATAATTTTAGTATTTAAGAACTTGCGGAGGCGAGTAAAGAAGTTTTCCCGACGGGGATTGAGATCTAGAAAATCAACTTTTTCGCCTTCTAAGCGGCGGGCAATATTGTCGAAGGCAGTTCCAGCTAAAGAGGCCGTTTCCGACAATACTAATGGTTCGCCTCGGTTGGTGGAAACGATGACGCGCTCGTCGTCGGGAACGACGCCTAACAGCGAAATGGCGAGGATTTCCCGCACGTCTTGCACCGACATCATATCATTTGCCAGCACCATTGCGGGTCTGATCCGGTTGACGATTAGGTTGATTTTCTTGACGTTGTTGGCTTCCAGCAGACCGATGACTCGATCGGCATCGCGGACAGCAGCGATTTCGGGAGTGGTGACAATTATCCCTTCTTGAGCCGGCGCGATCGCATTTTGAAAACCTTGTTCAATTCCAGCAGGAGAGTCGATCAAAATATAGTCATATTTTGGTCCCAACATCCCCACAAGCTGCTTCATTTGCTCGGCGCTGATGGCATCTTTCATCCGAGTTTGGGCAGCAGGCAACAGTACCAAGCGCGGCTGGCGCTTATCTTTCACCAAAGCTTGCTCTAACCGGCACTCTCCTGCGAGAACTTCTAATGCCGTGTAAACAATCCGATTTTCTAAGCCCAGCAGCAAGTCTAAATTTCTGAGACCGAAATCGGCATCAATTACGGCAACGTTCCGCCCCCGCTTAGCTAAAGCCATGCCGAGATTGGCTGTGGAGGTGGTTTTTCCTACCCCGCCTTTCCCTGATGTAACAACAATAATGCGAGCCATAAGCGATTTTAGATTTATTGGGAATTGGTGATTGGGAATTAGTAATTGGTAATTGGGAATTGGTAAGGGGTAATTGGTAATGGGTAATTGATTTTATTCTTGGTTGATAATTAGCAATTATTCTTTGGTAATTTGGCAGAGCAATCTGTAATTCACTGAATAACAGCAGATTCCACGTTTATGAAGGACACCCGCTTATCGCTCCCCCGCCGTAGTGGCACGGCGAAAGCCTTTGCCCCTACTTCACAAACTCACAACTCTCCTTGTTTTACTAATTCTCTATGAATTTGCACTTAAATTTTAAATCGTCTTTTAGTGACTGATTTAGCCTAGGCCAAAATTATCACGTGCAGGCTTAAAGAGAAATAGTATTACCAATTACTCATTACTAATTCCTAATTACCCATTACCAATTACCCATTATCGATTACTCATTACCCCCGACTAACTGCGATTTGTCAAAATCAGAGGCTCTACCGATCCGAATCCCTTGAGGCGTCACATAGGCGACTTCCGGGAAAAACTGAGCGGGTGAGGTTTCTGGGCCTCTGGCAACATACTTAGCAATCCTAATCACCATCGGTTCCATCTGCAAGGTCATAATCACGCTTTTGGTATTGCCACCGGCACCGGCGTGAACGACTCCCCGCAAACGGCCCCAAACTAGGATATCGCCTCCGGCGATGACTGATCCGCCTGGATTTACGTCTCCCAAAAGTACGACGGTGCCCGGATGGCGAATTTCTACGCCCGATCGCACTGTCATCTGCAAATATAAAGGTTCCGCCAGCGATTGCGGTTTTTCAGAGGCGGCTTTATTCAGGGAAGAAACCGGAGGCTGCTGTTCTACACAATAACCTGCCGTAGCTGCTGCTACGGCGGTTTGGCGGCGACTGGTGTGGACTCGTTTGAGTTGCAGTTCTACTTCGGAGAGGGCATCGGCGATTTCTTGCAGTTGGCGGATATCTAAAAGTCGATCGCTCCCCATCAATTGTACTTCTGCGTTTGGCTGCCAAAAGCGTTCTCCTGCATTCAGCCTGACTTTTAGCTGCTGCCAAAGTTCAGTCCAAGTCGAGGCGGAGGCTGTTGCGGGTTCGCTATTGGTTTCTGGGGGGAGTAGCAACAGTAGCTGTCCATCTTCGGTTTTGAGTCGGACTTGCAGCTCCAAGCTGACTTCGGGTGTTGATTGAGTGGCGGCAGCAGCGGCTCCGGGGGAGGCATCGGGTGTCATGGGACAGTTTGATCTCGGGTAGGGACAGGTTAACATCAATATTAGCTCGATTGTAGACTGTTCACTGTTGACTGTTCACTGTTGACGGTTAACTGTTCACTATTGTTATTTGTTACCAATTCCCAATTTCCAATTCTCAATTCCCAATTCCCAATTCCCATTACCATTTTATGCACCTAATAGAACGTTATCGCGGCAGTCTTCTAGGTTTAGCAGTTGGCGATGCTTTGGGAACAACTTTAGAGTTCTGTCGCCCCGGAACATTTACACCTATTAACGATATGGTTGGCGGCGGCCCGTTTCGACTGCAACCGGGCGAGTGGACGGACGATACTTCGATGGCACTTTGTTTGGCTGAAAGTTTGATTGAGAAACAAGGTTTCGATCCTGTCCATCAGTTAGAAACTTATGTGCGGTGGTGGCGAGAGGGACATTTGAGCAGCACTGGTGAATGTTTTGATATTGGCAATACGGTTCAACAAGCACTTTGGAAGTTTGAAGATACAAGAAAACCTTACTGCGGTTTTACCGATGCTCAGACTGCTGGCAATGGTTCGATTATGCGCTTGGCTCCCGTGCCTTTGTTTTATGCGAATAATCCTTTAGAAGTAATAGAAAAATCTGGACAAAGTTCGAGAACTACTCACGGTGCTGCTACTTGTGTGGATGCTTGCCGCTATTTTGGTGCTTTAATTGCGGGGGCTGTGAATGGAGTTGCTAAAGATGTGTTGCTTTCGGAAAGATATTGTCCGATTTCTGGATATTGGGCAGCTAATCCGCTGGTAGCAGAGATTGATGAGATTGCGGCGGGTTCTTTTAAACGGCGACAACCTCCTGAAATTAAAGGTACGGGTTATGTTGTCAAGTCTTTGGAGGCGGCACTTTGGGCGTTTTACAATAGTTCTTCTTTTGCTGAAGGCTGTTTGTTGGCTGTGAATTTGGGCGACGACGCGGATACAACTGGTGCGGTTTACGGACAGTTGGCGGGGGCTTTTTACGGAGAATCTGGTATATCGGAAAAATGGCGATCGCAATTAGTCCATCGCACTTTAATTGAATCTTTTGGCGATCGGCTTTTTACTCGCTCGCGATCGCTCTGAATATTTACATCAGTTTTCAACCTTCTTTGTTTTTACAATAACTAGCAACTTAAGTTAAAATAAACCAATTTACACAAACATTTCTGGTTGAGGGTTAATACAATGGTACTCGAAGCCCCGTCTATCAAAGCCCAACCAACCGTCACCTGGGAACCCCTACCAGCTAACTACATATTACCCGACGATCCGGTGGAAAATACTCAACAACCTTCTCTCGCGGCTGCTCTCACCGATGCACTGGGAGCAGCAGGATGTATCCAGCCAGAAATGCTGATTGCCTCTAATTTGGGGTTAGTGGCCACAGTCAATAAAAAGATTGTTATCAAAGCTCCAGACTGGTTTTATGTGCCTCAAGTGAATCCTCTAGCAGAGGGAGTAATTCGTCGTAGTTATACTCCTAATACTGAGGGTGCTAATGTGGCGATCGTGATGGAATTTCTCTCGGAAGCAGAGGGAGGAGAACTATCAGTCAGAGCAACTCCTCCCTATGGCAAACTTCACTTTTACGAACAGATTCTTCAAGTACCTACTTATGTCACTTACGATCCCTACGAAGGTATTTTAGAAGTGCGGTATTTGCAAGATGGGCGATATGTTTTACATTCAGCCAATGAGCAGGGGCGTGTCTGGATTCCACAATTGGAACTATATCTGGGAATTTGGTCGGGGGAAAGGTTGGGACAAACCATGAACTGGCTGCGCTGGTGGGATAATGGAGGTAATTTGTTGCTGTGGAGTTCAGAACAAGCTGAGCAAGAAAGGCAAAGGGCTGAACAAGAAAGGCAAAGGGCTGAACAAGAAAGGCAAAGGGCTGACCAGGAAAGGCAAAGGGCTGAACGATTGGCGGCTAAGTTGCGCGAATTGGGAGTTGATCCAGATTGAAGGCTGATTGAAAGCTCATTTTCGATCGCCCTTAATACACAAGACTTGCCCAACCATCTACCAGAATAGGCGCAACCACAGGCAGATTGCGCCTACAAAACGCTATATTTTTTTGTGCGTAAGTCCTGAATCGAAAATCAAAAATCGAAAATCAATTGACGTGTGTAGCAATTCGTGATAATATTCTCCGCATTTGTCTCGATATAAAAAATATTTATGAATAAATCTTAAGTTTTAATTAAATTTAGTATTATAATTTTGGTAACTTCCAACTAAGTATTTATTCTCACTATGATAGCGGATCAATTTCCTTGGCTGACCGCAATAGTCATCCTACCCCTGCTAGCTTCCATCGCCATCCCTTTTCTGCCGGATACAGACGGCAAAACCATTCGCTGGTATGCCCTAGGCGTAGGTATCGCAGATTTTGTATTAATGTGCTGGGTGTTTTGGACTCATTACGATCCAAGCATCTCTACTTTCCAAATCGTAGAGCAATATTCCTGGATACCTTCTTTAGGCCTCAACTGGTCTGTGTCGGTTGACGGACTGTCTGTTCCGTTGGTACTGTTGGCGGGATTGGTGACGACACTATCAATCTTTGCAGCCTGGGAAGTCGATCGCAAGCCACGACTCTTCTACTTCCTGATGCTGGTGATGTACTCCGCACAAATAGGAGTGTTCGTCGCCCAAGACATCATGCTACTGTTCATTGTCTGGGAACTAGAACTAATTCCGGTGTACCTCCTCATCTCGATTTGGGGCGGACAAAACCGTCGCTACGCAGCTACCAAATTCTTGATTTACACCGCAGGCGCTTCCATCTTTATTTTGATAGCTGCCTTAGCAATGGCATTCTACGGCGGAGGCACCCCCACCTTCGACATGGTAGAACTAGGCTTGAAGGATTACCCACTCGGTTTAGAATTACTGCTTTATGCGGGATTGCTGATTGCCTTCGGTGTGAAACTGGCGATTTTCCCCTTCCACACTTGGCTACCTGATGCCCACGGTGAAGCATCTTCTCCCGTGTCGATGATTCTGGCCGGCGTATTGCTGAAAATGGGCGGATACGGACTGATTCGCCTGAATTTGGAACTTCTTCCCCAAGCACACGTTTACTTTGCACCGATTATGGCGGTGCTCGGCGTGGTCAACATTATCTACGGCGCGCTGAATTCCTTCGGCCAATCGAACATGAAGCGCCGCCTAGCGAATTCGTCGATTTCTCACATGGGATTCGTGTTGTTGGGTATTGCTTCATTCACGGATTTGGGAATCAACGGGGCGCTGTTGCAAATGATTTCCCACGGTTTAATCGCCTCAGTATTGTTTTTCCTGGCTGGCGTTACTTACGATCGCACCCATACAATGATCATGGACGAGATGGGCGAGATTGGAAAAGTCATGCCGAAAGTATTTGCCTTGTTTACCGCAGGCGCGATGGCATCCTTGGCACTCCCCGGAATGAGCGGTTTTGCTAGCGAACTCTCAGTGTTTGTGGGCGTCGCAACTAGCGATATGTACAGCGGTTCTTTCCGCGCGGTGACAGTGTTCCTGGCGGCAGTAGGACTGATTTTGACGCCGATTTATTTGCTGTCGATGCTGCGACAGTTATTTTACAACTGTGGGACACTAGCGGCTTGCGACCTTGAGGATCTAAATTTGCAGAATCAGAGAAACAATCTGGATGAAGCGGTTTGTTTCGGTAATAGTTGCGTTTTGCCGGGTGATGCACCGTTTATTGATGCTAAACCTCGGGAAGTGGCGATCGCATTTTGCTTTTTGATACCGATTGTCGGCATTGGTTTTTATCCCAACATGGCGATGCAAGTCTACGATGCCAAGACTGTCGCAGTCAACGCAGAAGTCCGCCAATCTTACATCCAAATTGCTCAACAAAATCCTCGGATTTATGCGAATCAACTTTTGGTTCCCAAGATTGCCCAAGCTCAAAAATCGCCTGCTTTGGACAAAATTACACGGTCTGAATCTGCATCGGTTTTTGGCATTGTCAAATAATTTTATCGAACTCTGTTTGTGTTGAAAATTGGGCGATCGCTTTTGTCAAAGGGCGATCGCTTTTTTCTTATCGCTGAATTTCTGAAATAATCTGCGCCAGATTCTCCCTAGCATATCCCACCTCAAGAATGGATTTATCCTCCAGCTCAGAGGCAACTTTATTCAAGATATTTAGCGGTTCTTCAGAGCCTGTCGTCTTCACAAACAACACTTGCAACCGAGTTTTTACTAATGCTAAAATAGAGCGACTTCCCTCGCCTTTATCCCCTTTCCGTTTAGCAATATTGATGCTCAATTTGTGAGTTTTCAATAGCCCCATTCTTTCTATTCCTTGCGTCTTAACCGTCTCCAAAACCTCCGCTCGAATCTGATCGACTAATCGGTCGGTCACATATTGCACGATCAAAGGCTGAAGAATAAAAACAGTTTCCCCGCCCTCACTAATTTTGTCAATCAGCGAGCGACGACCCAGAGAATCGAGATTTTTCAGCAAATCTGAAAGCGATGAATTGACCAACATCTGCTCTCGCAAAGTCGCCAGGGAAATCGGGGTTTGAGCAATAGCAATCCAGTAGGCAATCTCTTGTTCTGAACTCGACATTCTATCGAACTGCTGCGCCAGCAAATTGCTGATATGTTCTTCAATAAATAACGCCGTTGCTTCCAAAAGCTTTAAAACATTTCCCTCGAAAAACTCGTTAATTGTTGTCGCTACAATCTTTAATGCTAACAGATTGCCTCCGTACCGAGATAACAAGATTTTCAACTCTTGATCTTGAGCCGACAAACCTTTTTCTTGAAAAATTTCCCGCGCTATTTCCTCGGAAATAGCAGGTTTTAAAGACCGCACTTTTTCTCCCGCCAGCAAAGCCAGTTCCGTAGGCTCTTCCGAACTAACTAGCAGTAAACAGCTATTATGATTGACCTCACAGAGCCGCACAATTAAGTCTCGATATCCTTCGTAGCCTTCGCGGTAGTGTCCCGCTAATTCTTCGGGTCGGAGAACCGCTTCAAAATCGTCTAAAATTACCAGACAGCGGTGTTTTCGCAAATACTCGACCAAACGCGAAATTTTGCTGTTGAGGTCGATCCTCTTCGAGGGTTCCGCTAACGGCACATCGGGTTTTTGTTGGTTAGAAAAAAGTTGAATTAAGCTCCCTAGGAAGTCGGATGGTGCGGGTGTCGATCGCAGCGATCGCCAAATCACAAAATCAAACTCATTCTGTACTTGTTTTGCCAACTGCACCGACAGAGTTGTTTTGCCGCTACCAGCCAAACCAAGCAGCGCTATTAGGCGACAATTATCTGATACAATCCACTGCTTTAAAGTAGTTAATTCTTCAGTCCGTCCGTAAAAAACCGAAACATCCGGTGCTTGACCCCAATCTTCCTGTCGGTGTCCAATCGCCATCTTCAATAGAGAGCCTTTACCTCCACTAAAATCGCTCGTTCCCTGATCGATGTGGTATGAAAACAGCAACTGATGCCTCAATTCCGAAAGCTTTCCAGGGCCGTTCCCCCCGATCTGAAACTTTTTGTAAACTTCGCCAAGTCTTTTGCGAACGGCGATGTCGCTAATGCCAAGCTTTGTGGCGATCGTCGCTGTAGATTGACCGTCGAGAGCCATAAACACAGTTTCTAACTCGGCATCTGTGACACCGCGCTGTTTGGCGATCGTTTGCACAAAGTTTTGAGGAATCGGAGTAGTCAAGGTAGGAATCTCGTCTATACTAAAAATCTATCTTCTATTATATTGTGTGAGTTCTCGCGGGCGAGCAATTGAATCGAATCTACCAAAGTTCAGCTTGCTTTTTGTTGTTTGGGCAGTTTTAGATATTTATACCCAATTATCGATTGTGATACCAGTTTAAAAAAATGCAACTCTAGGCCCATACTCCAAACCAATACACAATCAGTCATTCCCAATTCTTTAATTCTTTAATCTAATATGGTATGAGAAACTGGGAGTTAATCTGCATTAATTGTTGCTATTTCTTACCCGTAAAACCTATTGTAGAGTGGAGGCGCGGCGCTTAATTTATGGCACCAAACCATAAATCTCCAACCGCACCACAACCCACGGCGAACCAAAAACCGGGTAAATTTACAATTTTTGAAAGCAGCGCTGTATCAGCCAAAATTTGTCGCACTAGCGCGGTATTCTTGGGCTGAAAGCAGCCGCCAACTCCCATCGCCCAGAAGTTCCAAAACCTGCTGGTGATATTTCACTAAACTCAATCGGTGGCCGACACTCACAAACGTAGTTTTAGTGGCTTGCAACTGCTCGTATAAATGTTGCTCGTTCTTCAAATCCAAAGCACTTGTCGCCTCATCCAAAATAGTGTATCTCGGTTCAGTCAATAACAATCTAGCAAAACCTAAACGTTGCTGTTCTCCCAGTGACAAAATCTCACCCCAATCTAAATCCGCATCAAAACCGCCCAATCTGTCCGGCAAATCGGCTAAGTTTACTGATGCCAAAACGCGGCGCAATTTTTCCTCATCAACCTCGCTGCTGCTGTTGGGATAGAGAAGTTGCGATCGCAAACTACCCAAAATCATATAAGGACGCTGCGGCAAAAACAGCATTTCCTCCAATTCCGGCCGCGCCAAACGGCCGGTTCCCGATTGCCACAAGCCCGCAATTGCCCGCAGCAAAGAACTCTTCCCAGCACCGCTTTGACCGACAATTAACAGTCCTTCACCGGGCGACACGGCTACCGACAAATCTCTAATTAAAGTTTTTTGATGCTGCGGAGTATCTAAAGTAACGTGTTCCAGTGTCAATTGCGAACTTATAACTGTATCGATTGTTCTTAATTCTAGTTTAACAGCACTTTTTTTATCTATTAAAAACTCATTAAACGTGGCTAAACGATTAATTCCCGCTGCAAATAAACTCAAGCTTTCAATCCTATATACAACCAAAGAAAAGGCTTCTGAAACCTGACGAAAAGCAAATTCAGATTGAGTAATATCGCCGTATCTGATCTCACCTGCAAAGTAGATAGAAGCCAGGAATAAGGAGGGAATAATATAAGTTGCATATCTATAGCCAACTCTAAAATATCCCAAATTACGCTGCCAACCAATTAGTAAATGAAAATTCCTAACTGCTTTTAAAAATCGGTGTTTCACCTGAACAGATTCCTGTGCTTCTCCTCGGTAAAAAGCAATTAATTCTGCATTGTCCCGAATGTGAACCAATCCATAGCGAAAGTCAGCCTCTTTGGAGAGCTGATTGAAGTTCAAAAATATCAACCTTTTGCCAAAAATTACCATAACTGTCGTGCCAAAGACAGCATAAATAATTAGTCCGATCGAAAGACCTTTGGAAATAGACCACAGAATGCCTGTAAAAAAAATAATATCGATCACTGCCCCCAATATCAGCAGCAAAAACTCTAAACTTGTGCTAGTGAAAGATTTGATATCTTCAGCAATCCGCTGGTCGGGATTGTCGATTTCCTTCTGAGAATTGATTTCGTAATAAGCGCGGTTTTGAAAATAACTACCCAGGAAACTCTCACTCATCCACTCTCGCCAGTACAATCCCAGTTTATCTTGGGTATAGCCGTAAATAACAACTATCGGGGTACCGATAATAAAAACTCCAGCATAAACCCACATAAACCGCCAAAAAGTAATCTGATCTTTTTCAGCCAGTGCTGTCGTGAAAAAATTACTAATATAGCTAATCACTACGTTAATTCCACTAACAGATAGTGACAAAAATAGCAGGAGAGCTAACATTGCCCACTGTTTCCAGCGCGGTATCAACTTGCTTCTAAAAAAGACAAAAGCAGCTAGCGGGAGGATTAGCATTAAACCAACGATCGCAATTTTCGGTGAGTAGATAATTCCTTTGATTAAAGTAGCTAAACCAGCCGCAACTCCATTAAAAGCCTCTGGAAATAAGACTTGAGCACCCAAACATACAGCGCTGACGAGTACAAACATCGCAGCGAAGAGAAATATCAACAACAGCGCTACTAATCCTAAAAAGATTCTGCCTCCCCCAGGCTCTAAAGGATAAAAGTAAGGTTGAGCGATCGCAATAAATCTCTGCCACAACTGACGGTCAAATCGATTCATCTTTGCTGTTTACAAAACTACTTTGACTTTTTTAACATATCAAGTCTTGTGACAAACCGCAGCAGTAATTTATTTCGGAGTTTTGCGAAAAAATTTGTCTCACCCCCAGGCGGAAACTTTTTTTCCGAGTTAACTGGTGGAGATAAAAAAGTTGGGATCTTAGTTCAAGCTCTTAGATTCATCTGTGGAGTCAATCCTTTAATCTCAAATCTAAAATCTCCAATCGATGGGATCAGAAGCAGTGGCGCTTTCGCCGGACAACGCCGACTGCAATTTACTGCTGTAAAATCGCTGGCTAATTCCTAAAATTACTTGTTTCATTACCCAATACAAAACAGCAATTACTACAAAAGTTACAGCCATTACTAAAACCGGACGCTTACCTATCAAATCGTTCATTACTGTGTTAACTAGCGCATCGGGGTTAGTAAGAATATCCCAAGTGTTGAAGCGGATAAATCGCCCTAAATAAATTCCGATCGCCGAAAGTGCGTGTATAGTTATCTCTGTTGCCAGGATAAATTTACTCCAACCCTGTTGCTTCAAATAGTAACCCAAATTCATCACCGACAGGACGTAAGCCCCAAACCCGACCAGCATAAACGCCAGATACTGCGGGATCAAAGCTAGAGTCACAGTCCATACCGAGTTCCCCTCTTTAATCTGCTCAATCAGGTGAATGATATCAGTTAAAACGTAGGGCGCATTGGGCAAAAATGCGATAAACCAGAAAAAACCGCCCCACCAGCGGAGAGAGCGAACTCCGCGCTGCCGCAGTACCCAGATGTCTAAAGCCATCAGTGCCAGCGTAATCGCGATCGCGCCCAAAAGGTAAGTTTTTCCTACATCTTGCACAATGTGCTTCAGATAGTTAAAAACATGGCGCGTACTGGGCAAAAAAGTAGCGCCCAGGAGAATGCCCGTACCCCACAGCAGCCAGCGCGATCGAGGTTTGCGGAACAGCCAAAAACTCAGGCCCAGCGGTACTAAACTCAAAAACAAATTCCAAGACATCCAACGGACATTGTGTCCCATTGCTTGCAGCGCTTCCAGGATTAATCCCATCATGTCAATTTTTATACAATTAAAGGTTTGATGCAGCACCGCTGCCTTAGCAGCTTCAGTCTATTTTAGTCGTTAACTTGTAGGGTGCGTCAGCTTATCGCTCCGCGCCTGAAAATTAAGAATTGCTAACCCCCCCTACCACTGTGGAGTCAATCTCTAATCTAAAATTTAAGATCGAGTGACGCACCAGACTATTTATACACTTGGTGGATCGGAATCTCAATCTTAAAAGTTGTTCCGCATCCTATGGACGAAATACAGTCAATCTTGCCCTTGTGCTTTTCCACCACAATCGAGTGCGCGATAGACATTCCCAACCCCGTACCTTTCCCCACAGCTTTCGTAGTAAAAAATGGGTTAAAAATTCGTTCAACTATCCCATCGGGAATCCCCGTACCGTTGTCCGAAATTTCTACCCTCACAGTGTTCTGGGTGGTTACATCAGTGGAAATAGTAAGGCGGCCACTCTTGGTCTCTAATTGTGGAACCGATAACTGGTGATATCGTTCTTCAATAGCATCAATTGCATTAGCAATAATATTCATAAACACCTGATTCAGTTGGCTCGCATAGCACTCCACCAGTGGCAGGTTTCCAAACTCCTTAATTACTTCAATTTCCGGGCGGCTGTCCCGACTCTTCAAGCGGTGCTGCAAAATTAACAAAGTGCTTTCAATCCCCACGTGAATATCGACCGGCTTCATTGCGGATTCATCCAGTCGTGAGAAATTTCTGAGGGACAACACAATTTGCCGGATGCGCTCGGTTCCTACCTGCATTGAACCCACAAGTTTTCTTAAATCCTCAGCCATGAAATCCAAATCTATCTCTTGAATGCGCTCCACAATTTTTGAATTATGTTCGGGATACTCATGTTCGTAAAGACTCACCAGATCAAGCAACTGTTTTGTATACTGGTTTAGATAATCAATATTAGCGTAAATGAAGTTAACGGGATTATTAATCTCGTGTGCAATCCCAGCCACTAATTGCCCCAAAGAAGACATTTTTTCAGTTTGGATGAGCTGAGTTTGAGTAGAGCGCAATTCCTGCAGCGCTGACTCTAAATCTCGAGCTTTTTCTCTTTCTCGCGCCTCGCTTTGTCGCAGTGCTTCCTCTGCTTGCTTGCGAGTCGTAATATCCTGGCAAAATCCAATTATTACCTTAGCCTGACCGTCAACATTCCTGCTAAAAATAGTATCCCGACTTTGCAGCCATAAGAATTCACCATCTGCGGCCCGCATCCGGTACTCAATTTCCCTAATTTCGCCATCTTCAACTCCTACAAAGCTCGCGTGATGTTTGATAATTTTAGGCAAATCTTCGGGGTGTACTAACTGAGGCATCAATGACGAATCCATCGCTGTAATCTCATCAAATGTATAGCCCAAAAGCCCGAACACTGAAGTATTAGCGTAGATGTTTCGCTCTTCTTCTAAGTCGTAGAGATACAAAATACCGGGAGTAGCTGATGCTACTTTTTGAATAAACTGCTGGCTTTCTTGCAAAGCTAATTCAGCTTGTTTGCGATCTGTAACATCAACGGCGATGCCGTCCCAAAGAAGATCGCCGTTTTCTTTAGCTTCAGGACGCGAATTTATCTGAAACCAATGAATTTTGCCGGAAGGTAGCAGCATCCGTCCTTCCCACTGCGACGGTTGCAGATTTAGGGCTGAAATAGCAACAGATTCGTCATAATTTTGGCGGTCTTCGGGATAAATCAAATCTGTGACCAAAGCCGCATTTTTCAGAACATCTTCTGGTTCTAACTCAAAAATTTCTCGGCAAGCAGCACTTATGTAAGGAAAACTAAAAGAGCCATCGGGACATAACAAAAATTGATAAATGATTCCAGGCAAATTAGCAGACAGCTTTTGGAATTTTGCCTCGCTTTCCTGCAGTGCTTCCTCTGCTTGTTTGCGCTCCGTAATGTCAGTAATTGAACCAACCATGCGGACTGCTTTTCCAGATGCGTCCCACAAAGCTTGTCCCCGACTCAATATCCATTTGTAGGCGCTGTTGTAGCACCACAATCGGTATTCGGTGATGTAATGCGGCGTTTTTCTCTCCAAGTGTTCTTGAAGAAGTTGCTGAGAAATCGCTAAATCATCGGGATGTAAACTCTTATTCCATTTGTTATTGTAATCGCTAATATCACTATCTTCGTAACCAGTGATTTCCTTAAAACGCTCTGACACAAAAAGTTCACCTGTTTGCAAGTTCCAGTCCCAAATGCCGTCATTGTTGCCTTTGAGTGCTAACTGCCAGCGTTCTTCAGTTTGCATCAATTGAGCAGTTCTCTGTTTGACTCTATCTTCTAGTTCTTGGTTGAGTTGTTTGAGACTTTCTTCTGCTTGTTTGCGTTCGATCGCAATTCCTGCTAAGTTTACGATCGCCTCTATCAATTGCAGCTCAAAAAGATGGGGGTGGCGCGGTTGGGAATAATACATTCCAAAAGTTCCCAAAACCTGACCCTGAGATGAAAAAATAGGAGTAGACAAGCAAGCTCTCAGTCCAAAACTCAAGGCTAAATCTCGAAAATTTTCCCACAAAGGATCGCTGGCAATATCTGTAACGATCACCTGTTGGCGGCTAAAGGCAGCAGTGCCACAGGAACCGACATCCGGGCCGATGGCTATGCCATGAATAGCAGCATTGTAACTGTCGGGCAAACTGGGCGCTGCTCCGTGCAGCAAATGTTTGCCGTCTGGAGCGAGAAGCAATATTGAACCCATGACATCTCTAGATTGTTGTTCGATAATTTCAACTAAAGTATTTAAAGTAGCGCCAAGATTTGTGCCCTTAGCAATCATTTCTAAAATTTGTTTTTGACCGATCAACCAACTTTCAGCTTGCTTGCGCTCCGTAATGTCGCGGGCTATCCAAATAAAAGTGTTTTCCTGCATTGGAGAAATGTTAGCGACAAACCAAACTTCTTGGTGGTCTATTTGCAGGCTGTATTCTATGGAACGGGTCTGTTTTGTGTCGGCGGTAAGTTGAATTTGACTGAGGAAAAAATCTGCTGTTTCTTGTGGCAGGATATCGTGCAGAGTTTTGTTTATAAGTTCCGCCGACGGTTTGTATAAAAGTTCTGGATTTGTGGGCGCAATTTTTAGATAACGTCCCTCAATATCAATCACAAAAATTACGTCGTTCATGGCAGCGAACAAAGCTCGAAGTTCCGATTCAGAAGCTTGGAGGGCGATTTCAGCTTGTTTGCGATCGCTAATATCCGTCCCGATACAAAGCAGTCCTGCCACATTTCCCTTCGCATCTAGTAAAGGTTTATTTGTCCACGCTATCCACACCCTTTCTCCATTGCTGCGGATGTTTTCATTTTCGTTTTGGAAGTATTTTTCCGGCTGTGTCAAACAGTCTCGAATCATTGCCGCCAGGTCACTTTCGGATAAATCTGTTTTCGGTATAATTGTGCCGATCGCACTTTTGCCAATGATTTCTGCTTCTGAATACCCGAAAAAAGTTTCAGCACACTCGTTAAAAAAAGTAATCTTGCCTTCACTGTCTAACTGCACAATCATGCTGTTAGCATTCTCAACTAATTGCCGATACTTAACTTCGCTCGCACGCAGTTTCGCACGACCGTACACCCAGCTAAAAACCACCGCCCCGCTCAAAAGTGCCAGCAAGCCACCTCCAAAAAGCAGCCAGCCCCGAAACGGCGAACTCGCAGGCCATCCTCCCGCCGGAATTGCTGCCAACTGCCAGGAACCGTTGGGCAAAGTTACTTCCAGCAGCACGGGATTGTGCTGAAAAATTGACCCGTCACCGAAAAACACAGGGCCGGATGCTCCCTTCCCGTCTTTGCCCCGCAGAGCGTATTGGAGCTTTGCTGAGGAGTCGTTGAGTCCTGCTTCCTCAATCAGGGAATTTTTGTCGATGATTAGACCTGTCAAGCCCCAGTAAACTCCTGTTTCAGGCTCGGCGCCGGAGGGTGTGAGAAAAATCGGCGATCGGCTGATGAAAGTCTCGTCCCCCTCCAATAATTTCACGGGCCCGGCTAGCAAAGTTTTTCTGGTTCGGATGACCTCTTTGACCATTTGCCGCTGTTCGGGTAGCGCCGTCAAGTCAACCCCGATCACCCCTTCATTTCCCTCCCGTGGGTAAATGTAAGCGACCGTCGTGCCTTTAACTAAAGTTATGGCGCGGATTCCCGGTTGCTGTGCCACCAGAATTCTCGCCGTCGCTGTAAACTCGGCTTCGGTGATGTTGGGGTTGTTGGAAAGGTAGGCCCCCAAACCCCGCATCAAAAACAGGCGGGAATTCAAAGAGCCTTCGAGCTTAGAACGGACTGTGCTGAGCCGATCGAGGGTGCTAGCGCGGTTGTAGTGAAAAAACCGCCGCTGTTCCGATCGATCTAAAATGCTAACTCCGACCAAAATTGCTATTGATGCCGAAATTGCTGCTAAATACGGTGAAATTTGAATTTTTTTCACCTTCAAGTATTCCATCTGCCGGCGGTTAAGATATATTTTTTAGATCTTTAGATAGATTTAGTTTAGTTTGATTTCTCTAGGCAAATGCAAGATTTTCGGCATACCGGGCTTTTCGCAAGCGGGCGCGAGTTTTTTGTGTTCTAGGACGCCTGCCGAACGTCGGCGATCGCCAAGCCTCTCATCATCAATTCTATGGAAAAAGTTTTAAATCTCAAATCGACTGACCGAAAGTAATGTGGTCATAAGCCCCCGGATTCATTCCTTCGCAGACTCACGACGGGTCAATCTCAAATCTCAAATCTCAAATCGACTGACTCCCCCTTAATCGGGTAGGGCGCGCCATGCTCCCGCACCACAGCGGTGGGGCAGCGCGTACCCGAAAGACGGGAGTTATTAGCTAAAATAAGGTTAGCAATAATTTTTTTCAGCGCTACGGCTAATCATTCATAGGGGCAATTTGATGCAAGAACAGTTGATGGAAGCGATCGCACCTTACCGCGATCGCGTGGATTATCTGGAAGTTCGCCTCGAACAAAGCGAGTCAACTGCGATTAGTTTTCGCGGCCCTCAGTTAGATGCTGTCAACCGCAGTTTTAGTCTCGCCGGCGGCATCCGGGCCTGTCACAAAGGTGGCTGGAGTTTTGTAACTTTTAACGGTTTAGATGAGTTAAAAGACCGCATTGAAGAAGCTGTAGTGCAGTCTCGTTTGGTTGGCAGCGAAAAAACTATACTAGCAGATGTCACCCCGATTCAAGATTATGTAGCGGTGGAATTGGGCCGCGACCCGCGCTCTATTACTCTAGCCGAAAAGCGGAAATTGCTCGAATCTTACAATCAGTTGCTGTTAGATTATGACCCGCGAATTCAGACGACAATGGCAGGTTACAGCGACAGATTTGGGATTACTTATTTTGTGAATTCTCAAGGTACTTGCATCGCTCAAGAGCGCTTGGACGTGACCGGCCGTTTCGGAGCGATCGCCCGCGGCGAGGGTGGTGTAGTCCGCCAAGGGTTTGAGTCGATTCACTCGCGATCGGATTACGATGTTTTGACAAATATTGAAGATCGTGTTAAGAGTGCGGCCGTTCGAGCTGTGGGCCAACTAGAGGCAAAATCGGTGAAAGGCGGTCAGTATCCGGTGATTTTAGACCCTTATTTGTCGGGGGTGTTTATTCACGAAGCTTTCGGTCATTTGTCGGAAGCAGACGGCATTTACGAAAACCCGAAAATGCAGGAATTGTTGACTTTGGGCAAGCCTGTGGCGATCAAACAATTGAATGTAATAGACGACGCAACTGTGCCGGGATTGCCGGGAACTTTGAAATACGACGACGAAGGCGTGCCGGCTCAGTGCAAGCATTTAATTAAAAATGGAGTTTTAGCGGCTCGGATGCACAATCGCGAGACTGCGGGAAAAATGGGCGAAAGTCCGACGGGAAATGCCCGGGCTCTGAGTGCTACTTTTATGCCTTTGGTGCGGATGACTAATACTGCGATCGAGTCTGGCGAACATTCTTTTGACGAAATGGTTGCGGACATTGACGAAGGAGTTTATGCAGTGCGGATGTTGGGAGGACAAACCAACGGCGAAATGTTTACCTTTGCGGCGGCTCAAGGGTTCATGATTCGCGACGGCAAATTGGCCGAACCGGTCAGCGATGTCACTTTAAGCGGCAATGTATTTCAGACGTTAAAGGATATTGAGTCGATAGGAAACGACTCGGTTTATGCCTACGGCGGTTGTGGTAAAGGCGGTCAGAGCGGTCTACCCGTAAGCGTCGGCGGCCCCCATTTGCGGATTAAAAATGTTGTAGTCGGAGGAAGGTAATCATTAGTCATTAGTTATTAGTTCAAGAGTTACGCAACTGGTTAAGGTGAGGGCGCCCTCACGCCTCACCTTAACCAGTCCGGGACACTGACAAGTTGACAAACCACTCAAAATCTACTATTGAGGGCTTCAGCTAGGTCGTTCGGTGTTTGGGGGACTTCAGAAATTACAGAGAAATTGGGGAAGTGCGATCGGGATTATAGACTTTACCAGACTTTGCTGATTTTTTGTTTAATTCCCCTTAACTCGCCTTCATCTCTATCCGATTATTCTGCCTAATCGGAATCTCAATCACAAATTCTGAACCTCGCTCTGGCTGCGAAAAACATTTCAAATCTCCGCCGTGCTTCTCCACCACAATCTGATAGCTGATCGATAATCCCAAGCCCGTGCCATCACCCAGAGGTTTAGTTGTAAAAAAAGGATTAAACAGCCGATTTATTACATCACTTGTCATCCCCGGGCCATTGTCTTTAAAACTGATTCTTACCCACTCGCGATTCAGCATAGAAGTAGCAATCGTAATCGTCCTAAGCTCGTTTTTAATTTGCTCAGGGCAGAGTTTTTTATCATAGTGATTCAAGGCATAAATGGCATTGCTTAGCAAATTCATAAATACCTGATTCAACTGACAGGCATAACATTCTATTTGTGGCAAATCTCCGTATTCTTTAATAACTTGAATAGACGAAGAATTCGGCTTAGCCTTGAGCTGACTCTGCAAAATTACTAGAGAGCTATCGATTCCCTCATGAATATTAACGGGTTTCATCTCAGCTTCGTCTAGGCGCGAGAAGTTCCGCAACGTCACCACAATCTGACGGATACGTTCTGCCCCCAATTGCATCGAAGACAGCATTTTAGGCATATCCTCTTTGATAAATTCCAGCTCTATTTGCTCAATCAAAGCTTCGATTTCAGGGTATTTATCGGCATCGTGCTGTTGGTAAAGTGTGATTAAACTCAATAGCTGATGAGTGTAATCGGCGACATAAGTTAAGTTGCCATAGATGAAGTTAACAGGATTATTAATTTCGTGGGCAATACCTGCAATTAGTTGTCCTAAGCTCGACATTTTCTCAGTCTGAATAAGCTGAGACTGGGTGCGCTGTAAATTTTGCAGTGCCAGTTCTAGTTGGATGGCTTTTTCTCGCTCTCGCGCTTCGGATTGCCGCAATTTCTCCTCTCTTTCTTGGCGGGAGCGCTCGTTTTCCTTTAGTTGTTGCACATGGGACAATGTTTTGTTAATTGTAATTTCTAAATCCTGAAAATCTATAGGCTTCGTCAAAAAATCAAAGGCCCCACCGTTCATCGCCTTTCTGATATTTCCCAAGTCGCCATAGGCAGATATAACTACTGTTTGGACCAGAGTAACTAGCTCGTTAAGTTTCGCGAGCAAAGCCATACCATCCATCACTGGCATATTAATGTCTGTCAGTACAATATCTATATCCGGCTGTTCTAGCAACTTGGAAAGCGCTTCTACGCCATTATGTGCAAAAAAAACTTGGTATTCTCCTGTGCGGATCTTAGTTCTAAATTTCTGGGAAATTAAACATTCTAAATCTGGCTCGTCATCCACAAATAATATTTTAGCTGGCATCTTGAGAGCCATTTCGGTTGTAGGCGACATTTTTTGAACTCCTAGGGTTCATTAACTTATCCAACGAGTAATTTTTATCTACTTTACGTCCTATTATAGATTATTTCAGGAGTAATGAAAAGGCTGGTTTCTGCAATGGCAAACCGGATGGCTAGAATAGGCTCTGAGTTTGGTAAAAGTCGATGGATTAGCTAAGGTTGAGTGTCGTCCTCGTTTGTCTGATTGGAATTTCAATCCAGAACTCTGTTCCCTGCCCCACCTCTGAAAAACACTTCAATGCGCCCCCATGCTTCTCCTGTACAATTTGGTAGCTGATATAGAGACCCAAACCAGTACCCTCACCTACAGGCTTAGTAGTAAAAAATGGTTCAAAAATACGGTCTTTCACCAGGGCGGTCATTCCCGGCCCATTGTCCAGAATTTGAATGACGACACGGGATTTTTCCTCTAGCAGAAAAGTGCGAATAGTAATGGCCAGCGGGCAAGCGCGGATGTCCTCTAGTGACCGTTGTTTGTTGTACTCCTTCAAAGCATCAATCGCATTAGAAAGGATGTTGATAAACACCTGGTTTACTTCTGCAGCATAGCATTCGACTAAAGGCAGAGCGCTGTAGTCCTCGATCACTTGAATCTCAGGACGCGCTGCCCTTGTGTGAAGTCGATTGTGCAAAATCATCAGGCTGCTTTTTATCCCCTCGTGAATGTCAACAGGCTTTATATGAGCTTCATCCAACCTTGAGAAGTTACGCAAAGACAAAACAATCTTCTGAATGCGGTCAACACCCCCTTTCATCGAAGCCAGAATTGCGGGTAAATCTGCTATCAGAAATTCCAAATCTATGGCTTCGATTTCAGTTTTAATCTCCGAACTGGGAGGAGTGTAATGCTGCTGATAGAGATGCAGCAGGTGGAGTAGGTCTTGGATATAATCACTGACGTGGCTGATATTGCCGTAGATAAAGTTGACGGGGTTATTGATTTCATGGGCAATCCCCGCAACCACTTGACCCAAAGAAGACATTTTTGCAGTCTGAATCAGTTGAGCTTGGGTCTTTTTTAGGTCTTGCATACAGCTCTGTAAATGCTGAGCTTCTTCTCTAGCGCGAGCTTCTGACTCCCGCAAGCGCAGATTTTCTTTTAACTGTTGCACCTCGCGCAGCGTTTTGTTGAGGGTAATTTCTAAATCCTGAAAATCTATCGGCTTGGTTAGAAAGTCAAAAGCACCGAAGTTCATCGCATTTCTTATATTTTTCAGGTCGCCATAGGCTGATATAACTATTGTTTTGAAAGGGAGGTTTATCTGATTAAGTTTAGAGAGTAAAGTCATGCCATCCATTTCAGGCATATTAAGGTCGGTCACTACTATATCTACATCCGGGTATTCTTTCAATTTTTCCAGCGCTTGTACGCCATTGTGGGCAAAAAAAAGCTGCCATTTTTCGGCGCGGATTTTTTTTCTAAATCTCTGGGAAACTAGAGATTCTAAATCGGTTTCATCATCCACAAACATTATTTTTGCTGACATATTAATTTTTTAGTGACTCTTAAAACTTATAAAGACTTAGCGTTCCAGAAGAACCGAAGGAAAATGCAATCGAGCAATTTCAACTCGACTGAGATACTCCTTTTAATTACCAATTACTCATTACGAATTACTAAATATGTTTCCTTGTGAATTTACTCCAAGTTGAGTATTTTATTTTTTAGTGTATCAAAATTAACAGGCTTAGTAATATAGTCATCAGCTCCATAAGCCATTGCGGTTTGGTAATTTTTCTCATCTCCATAAGCCGTAATCATAAAAACTTTTAAATCGGGAAACTTTTCTTTGAGAATCCTGAGCAGTTCTAGCCCATTCATTCCTGGCATATTAATATCCGATAAAATCAATACAATAGACGCTTCATCCTGATTTCCTAAGTAGTTCAAAGCTGCCTCTGCGGACAGACAAAAATGAAATTGAATTTGCCCGGCTTTGATTTCTTTCCTAAATTTCTGCTTGAACAGTGACTGGATATCTTCTTCGTCGTCTACAACCATTACTTTCATTTTTTGAACTCCTTAATTTCTGCTACTTTTTTGGGGCAATATGATTATAAACTCTGTGTAATTTCCAACTTCTGTTTCGACTTTGAGTTCTCCTCGGTGTTGCTGGACGATAACATCCTGACTTATAGACAGACCTAGACCAGTACCTTCGGCTGGTGGTTTTGTAGTAAAAAAGGGATTGAAAATTTTATCGAGTACCTCGGGTTTTATACCTGAGCCATTATCGCGAATGCGGATTTCAATCGCGTCACCAAGATTTCGAGTTCTCACGTCAAGCAGCGGTGAAAATTCTTGTCCGATTTCTTGCTGCTTTTTATAGGCTGCATAGCAAGCATTGCTAATAATGTTAAGAAAAACCCTACCGATATCTTGTGGCACGACCTCTACTTCGCCAATGTCTTTGTCATAGTCGGTTTCTATGGTAATGTTAAAAGCAGCTTCCTTCGCTCGCATCCCGTGATAGGCTAGATTGATATATTCGGCTAATAAACTATTTATATCTGTAGCTTCCCAGTGACCGCTTTGTCCCCTCGAATGCAAAAGCATATTGCCAACGATTTTATCTGCTCTTTGACCGTGTTGATTGATTTTTTTAAGATTAGCTGTGAGATCTGTTAATAGCTCGGCAATATCCTCACTGGTTTCGGGATCTAAACGTTCTGCTTGATTTTCAATTTTTTCAAACAGTTCTTCTGTTAATTCAGCAGAAAGTTCTGAGAAATTGTTGACAAAGTTTAAGGGGTTTCTGATTTCGTGGGCAATCCCTGCGGTTAAACTGCCCAGAGAAGCTAGTTTTTCTTGGACAACAATTTGATTTTGCATAGCTCTGAGATTTGCTTCTATCCGCTGGCGCTCTTCAATCTCATTTTGCAATTGCTGCACAGTATGGGTGAGTTCAGATGTACGCTCCTCGACTTTGATTTCTAGTTCCTCATTAGCTTTTTGCAGTGCTTCTTGAGCTTGCTTGCGATCGGTGATATCGCGCACGATCGCCACATATTCTTGGAGATCCTGATTGGAAAGAGAAGCTTGTTGAGAGAATCGGTTTGAGATGGCAACTTCGAGGATTCGCGAGTTTCCATCGGGTAAGTTGAGGGTTTGTTCGCTGCGACTGAGCCACTGCTCTGGCTGAGCCGCTAATCCGGGTAGTAATTTGTTCAGGTAAGACCCAATTAGCCTTGTAATATCTATTCCGAAGACGCTTTCAGCAGCGGGATTAGTCTGACGAATTACACCTTTTTCATCCAGCACTACAATAGCATCTAGGGCAATGGTAAAAAGCTGTTCTGCTCCCTCTCGTGCCTCGTCCATTAAGACAACCTGGGATATGCTCGTCCAACAGGCAACGGCTACCCCGACAAAGGTGATACTCAAGACTAGCACTACCAAAAGATTAGAGGCAAGAGTTGAGTTAGCCTCTAAGGGAATACCAAACAACCAGCCGACAGTAACGGCGCTACAAATCAGTAAAATCGCGACTACAACCTGAAACGCCACAAAATCTGGTATCAAGCTCTTGCGATCTTGCCGATAACGCTGAATCCACCATTCTGGATGAAACGGTGCAAAGGGAATGCGACGGATAGCCGCATCGACTACGAAAATAACCACAGGAAACAGCAACCCAATCAGCACATCTTCCCGACTCCAAGCTAAGCCTCCAACCAGCAACACCACACCATTTAAAATAAAGAAGCCTAATGCCCACCAAGGCCATCGCACTTCTGGAGATCCTCGCCGCAGCCAGAGTCCGAGATAGAGTGACATCAACATTACGATGAAGGCAACACAACCAATCACCAATAGCCGAGTTATATCTATCCAAAATAAACCGATCAAATTAATTAAAACGCAAAATATCAAGCCCGGTTGCAGAACACCTCGGCGGGAAACGATCGCAAAAACGGGTGCAACATATCCATCTAGAGCGAGTTGGTACAAAATTCGGGGAGAGTTAGAAACCGCAGTGGCGCAAGCTAGAAAACAGCTTGAAGCCAGCAATAGTGTCACGATTAATGAAGCTGACGGGCCCCAAAATGGTACGGCGGCTGCTGATAAATTCTTAAACGAGTCTTCCCCCAGTCCTTCAGCGGTGGCTAAGCGCATTAGTACCCAGGAGTTGGCTAGAAATATCGGCACAATTAGCGCGGCAGCTAAGTTCAGAAACCGCAAAGTTTCACTGGGACGACGGCTGTCGGCGACAAAGGAAGAAGCGGTTTCGCAGGCGCAAGTAGCGTAGATCGCGAAGCATGACCACTTAGCCCAGTCCACAAAGGTTAAGGTTGGCCAACTGCTGGGGAAAAGTCCGGGACTCTCTGGAGATAAAGCTAACCATCCCATTCCTTGAATGCCAAACACCAGTAGAAATCCAATTGCTGGGAACACGAAAAATGCGTGCAGTATTCCTAGAGCGCGAGTGCCGCTAAATGCCACAATATAAGCGATCAGCGTGAATCCAACTATGAGAATTGTTCTGGGACAGGGAATGCCCAAGGGTTCCAGGTTAGCTTGGATGAGATCTGTGATGACGATCGCATTCACTGATGGATATACTACCCAACTCAGAAAGTAACCGAACGCCGCATAGCGACCCAGAGAGGGATAGTTCCTCAGTAGCCTGGTGATATAGTTGGGTGTTCCCCCTGACATCTCTGGCCAATGTTCCCCTAAGCGTTTCACTTGCAGGTTCAGCATTACCCCCAACAGCACCGCGGGCAGCCAGACGAAAATTGCATTTGGGCCCAGAGCCGCGTACATTGGTGGTGCAATTGTTACCCATGCGATATGACCGCTCAGGCCAAAGCCCCAGGTTTCAATAGAACTCAGGCTTCTCTGGAGGCGCATGGGCGATCGCCTACTAAAATTTTCTGTTGGGGAAGGCTGAGTTGGTTCTGAATGGTAGCCGTTTTCCGGCTGGTGTCGGATGTCTGTCGCCATCAATTTTACCTATATATTTTTTGGATATTGCAGTCGCTACCCGATGTTCAGGTTTATATATCTAAACTTGTTTCTGTTAATAATGGTTGCTAGCCTTAAATTTTGGCTAAGCTGCCTTTCCCAGTCAATCATGAAAATCTATCTCAATCCATCTTCAATATTATCTTATTACATTTTATTTCTAACTTCTGAGTGTTGCTAATTTTGTGTTTTTTTAGCCATGCCGTTGATGGCTTCGCCTAACCCGTTGGGTATTTAGGGACTTCAGGCATTACAGAGAAATTGGGTAGGATTTACGCAACTGTCACACCTTTGTGTGCCAGCACCAAAAAACTAGACAATAAATATCGGAACTTCGGCAAGTTTTAGTTGCTCAATTAAATAATTTGATAGCAGCCGTGTTTAATTTGATATATTGTTTGACGAGTTTTATGGGCTAAAATTTTGAGCGCCTACCCCACGCAAGTTCATGGCAAGCAATATGATTTCTGGGAATTATAGCTTGACGGCACTGGCAATATTCTCTCCCCTTAGGTGCTTGATTTCCCTAGGAAATTGCTCAATTTTCCAAGGAATAGCACACATATGAGTGTACGTTATTCGTGCTGGATTGAGTTTGGTTGTTAGTCGCGACTGTCCACTTGTCAGTGCCCCAGACTGCTTAAAGTGATGGGTGAGGCGGTGATCACTCCCTCACCATGTGCCAATTGCGTAACTCCTGTAGTTAATTAGTAGAGTGGGCCTCGGCGCACCTTACTACTAAAGATAGTGTCAAAATAGAAGAAATGCAGCGTAAGTCTTGTTCTTCCCTGTTGCTTCTTCGTTCTGACTTCAGAACTTACGCAAAAAATGAATGGTTCAATCCGCTATTGGTACAGACTCTTTGGGCTGAGGCGCACCCTAAAGATAGAGTTTGTGCGTGCAGGAGTGTTCCCTCTTCCTTCTTTCTTCTTCCTTCTCAATAAAAAATCCCGGTTTCTTCAAGAAACCGGGGTTTTTCCTACCAACTAAGAGAGGAGTCAAAAGTTCACAGGTAGCGGTTGCCGGAATTCTGCATTTCTCGCACAACCCTCTAAACCAAACTACGGCAAATTCTAGTTGCAGCTTCTTTAAAGCTGTCTCATTTCCTCTTCCAGCACCCGAACCAAATCTTGGTTCCCACTGGATCTCGCTACTTCTATGCGGTGCATCAGTTGCTTGTGAATGTTAGCGCGGTGGGTTTCAGCTACTTTTTTTACGTTTTGACGATTTGTGTTCATGGTGGACGTTCCTTATATTAAATTTGGTGTACCTGCTACTTCTCTAATATAGCGCTAAATTTCAAAAAGTATCTAAATTTACAAAAAATTTACAGTTGTTGACCGATCGACCAAACTCCTGTATAAGATTGGCCATAAGTCAATAGCGATATCTTGACAATAAAAAAAAAGGCAGAACGCTAGAGCTGCAGAAGGCAGAAAGCTAGAGCTGCAGAAGGCAGAAGTAGAAATTCTCCCCATCTCACAACATTTACTCAAAGGGTAAGGTACTTATGACGTACCCAACATTTACTCAAAACTCAAAACTTCCTCCAGCGCCTCTACCAACTGCTGAAGGTGTGCGAGCTCGTGAGTTGCCATCAGCGAAATCCGAATTCGACTGACGCTTACAGTCGGAGGCCGAATCGCCGGAGCAAAAATACCCATCTCCTTGAGTTTGCTGCCGACTGTTAAAGCGGAGGCTGCATTTTTTAACGGAAGACTGAAAATAGGGGAGAGGGAATTACTAATTGGTAATTGGTGATTGGTAATCGCGCAATATTTGAAAGTTTCGATATTTTGTCGCAACCGAACTCGGCGTTCTGGTTCTTGGTGTACAATCCTCACAGCTTCCAAAGCAGCCGCCGCGTCAGCAGGCGTCAATGCTGTAGTATAAATCCAACTCGGAGCTCGATTACGCAGAAAATCAATTAAAGCAGCAGAGCCCGCAACGTAACCACCTAAACTTCCCAAAGCTTTGCTGAGTGTCCCCACTTGAATCAGCGGTGTTCCCGTACACCCGAAATGTTCTGCACAACCTGCACCGCTAGCACCGAAAACTCCTGTAGCGTGAGCTTCATCTACTAATACCATGCAGTTAAAGGTTTCGGCCACAGCCAACAACTGCGGTAGCGGACACAAGTCCCCATCCATGCTAAAGACGCTATCGGTAATAATTAAACACTTGCGGTATCTTGCGCGATTTTTCTCTAACTTTGCCGTTAAATCCTCAAGATTGCAGTGACTGTACTCTAGGGCAGTTGCACCACTGAGTATAGCTCCGTTTTTCAGGCTCGAATGGTTGTACTTGTCAGATAATATCAAATCGCGCTTGCCGACAACGGATGCGATCGCCCCTAGATTCGCCAAATATCCCGAACTGAATACTAAAGCATCTTCAGTTTGTTTTAAATTAGCAATAGCTTGTTCTAGCTGTCGGTGCAAATCGCGGTGTCCGCTAACCAACCTTGAACCTGTCGCACCCGTACCAAATTCCTTAGTTGCAGCCATAGCAGCTTGAATTAACCTGTCATGGCCCGCAAGCCCGAGATAATCGTTGCTGGCAAAGTTAATCAGCCGACGGCCTGCTAATTTTACCACCGCCCCGGGGGAACTTTCGATCGATTCTGGCGATCGATACCAATCGGCACGGCGAACTGTGTCCAGGGCCTTCTCTATCCAAGCGTAAGGGTCTGCGTTCATATTGGAAAGCGATCGGGTAATACGTTATATTAGCTGGTGATCAGTTCCTCCCTATCACAGAAGCATATGCCACTCACTAAAAAATACAGATTAGTCACCCGCAGCGATTTTGACGGTCTTGTCTGTGCCGTTTTGCTCAAAGAACTCGATATGATCGACGAGATTAAATTCGTGCATCCTAAAGATATGCAGGATGGGAAAATCGAAATAACAAATAACGATATTAGCACCAATTTACCCTATGTTGATGGAGTTCATCTAGCTTTCGATCACCATTTCAGCGAAACTCTTAGACACGAGAAAATCAAAATTAACCACATCATCGATCCCTATGCAGCTTCAGCAGCGAGGGTACTGTACAAATATTATGGAGGTCAAGCAAAGTTTCCTGATATTTCTGAGGCTATGATGGCTGCCGTTGACAAATCAGATTCCGCTCAATTTGCCAAAGAAGAGGTTCTGCACCCGCAAGAATGGGTGCTGTTAAATTTCATAATGGATGCCAGAACGGGGTTGGGAAGGTTTAAAGAATTTACCGTTTCCAATTATCAGTTAATGATGCAGTTAATCGATTACTGCAAAAATCATACCATTGATGAAATATTGCAGCTTCCTGATGTAAAAGAAAGAGTAGACCTCTACTTCGAGCAAGAAGAAAAATTTAAAGAGCAAATACAGCGATGCGCCAAAGTTTATAATAATTTAGTTGTTTTGGATTTGCGTAACGAAGAGGTGATTTATGCGGGGAATCGTTTTGTAATTTATGCTTTATTTCCTCACTGCAATATATCAATTCACGTACTTTGGGGACTGAAACAACAAAATACTGTTCTCGCAGTTGGCAAGTCAATCTTTAACAAAACTTCTCAAACTAATATTGGGGAGTTAATGTTAAGATATGGCGGCGGTGGGCACCAGAATGCCGGAACTTGTCAGATTGAGAACGACAAAGCTAGTCAAGTTTTGAAAGAGTTAATTGCCCAGATAGAAGAAAATGGTTAAATTGGCTTTATCTTTTTTGCAGTCAGGACTTTAGTCTTTGATTATTTATTTTAATTTTCAGCACTAAAGTCCTTACTACAAAGGGGGATTTTTAGGGCTGAAGTCCTTACTGCAAACGAGAGTTTAGTCCTCAAGATTTTGAGCGGGCTGGTTCTGAACATTGAGATTTTCTGAACTGTTGCCTTTGACTGGTGGCAAATGGTCTACCAAACCCATATCAAAAGCGATATCCGGCAACTCATCAGCGTTATATTTTCCTGGCTCAAACAATCGCCCGGGAGTAAAACAAGGCTGTTTCAATCGTACCACTTCCCCGGGCGAAAACATTCCCCTAAACATTTTGCGTTCGAGTCCCATAATTTCGGCTCCTAAAACAACTTTCGCATTAATCTTAACAATTTTTGAGCGGCAGCTTCCCAATTAAATAAATCCGCCGTCTCTCTAGCTTTTTGAGCTACGTGAAAACGCATCGGGTCTTCAACAATTTTTCGCAACTGTTCGCGAACAGACTGAACATTTGGTTCTGCCCAATGAGGAGCATTTCTGATTTCTAGATACTGAGTATCGTAACACTTTCCTACGGGAATTAGATCGTAAGCAATGGGATAGCAGTTATGAGGATTGGCGTACTCAGTCGGGCCGCCGTACATAGTCATAGCAACGGGCAAACCTGCTGCAAAGGCATCCAAAATTTTAATCGCAAAACCCTCGCCGCGAAACGGAGCTAAAAAAGCATCGGCTGACAAGTATAAATCAGCTAGTTCTGCTTTATTACAAAATTTAGGGATTATCAGAATTTTGGCCTTTAACTTGCCGAGCTGCTTTTCGATATGGGCGAGATGTTTCACTATAACATCTGAATTTTTGCCTCCATCTTTGATTATTAACTCTATGTTAGAATCATACTTAAACTCTTCCCAAAAAGCTTGAATGGCGAGATCCGTTCCAAATCTATACAAATCAAAAGAATTGGTCATGTGCAGAATATGTTTTACATCTTTTTGGTTTTGTTGCGGTCGGGGCAAATAGAGTTGCGAGATTAAAGGATTGAAACCTAGAGGCATGACTGAGACGTTGGCCGCCGGACATCCAGCTTTTATTAAAACGTTTTTAGAATATTGACTGACGGCTAGTTTGTGGGATGAAGTGTTAACAGCATCGTAAATCCAGTAATCATAATCATCATTGTTTTTGGCGAATTCGTAATTGATAGCAAAAAGTTCTAAGTTTAGATGTCCGTTGAGTTCTTTGAAAAAATAAGGTTTCCAATAATGAGACCATTTGATCTGAAATAAATCTGAGGGTGTGGTGTTCATCCACTTCTCTAGCAGGTCGTTTTCTTCTGCTGTGGAATGGCGGCTGAGATGAGAGGCTATTGTTGAAGGTTCGACCGAAATAGGAATGCCCATTTGGTGTAAAGTTTTCGCCAGGGATAGGGTAATGTCGGTGAAGGAGTTAAAGTGTTGAAAGGCAACGTTAAAGTGAACCATATTTATTGGTTATTAGTGCAGGGTGATCGCATCTAATTTGGTATAAATTGTACTTGACAAATGACAGAAAATGCACCCGCCAGAGGCAGGGCTGCGGTGGAGACGCGATCGGCGATCAACAAACAGTTAAACTGGGAATGGACTCCCGGCAGGTATCCCTCACTGAGGCAGATGGAAAAAAACTGCCGTGAAATCTACCGGCAACGGAACATTGTTGAACGTGCTATCCACCGACTCAAGCAATGGAGTCCGATCGCTATTCGAGATGATAAGCTGGATACCAATTATACAGCCCTGATTACGATCGCCTGCATTTGGTTGTGGTTATAGTTTGAAAACACGCCCTAGGCAAGAACACGTGATGGAGATAAATCAACTAGGTGGAACCCCAGCGAGCGTGCTTAGCTGGCTATCAGCATCACACTCAATTTTCATTCCTTAGTTTAGGAGCTGCACTTGAATTATGCTGTCAAATGTTTTAAAAATTTTCCTCACCATTCTACCTTAATTAAGATGCGATTCCGGTGTAACATCTTTGAGTAAATTTTTTTATTCTTTCTATTCTGGGGTAGTTCAAATTGGTCAAATATTCTAAAAAACTGGGATTTAATATATTCACCACAGGCAAGGAATCTGTTTGTTTTGGTTGGTGTTTAAAGTTTGAGTAAAACCTTTTGCCATTGATAGCACCCATAAACTACAATAACTACCTTGAAATTTATTCGCATTTAACTGTAGCATATTTTGGGTTCAAATTAAGATGCGTTTACCCTGGAGCAGAAAGCCAGGATTAGGCAGCAGTTAAATCTGTCTGCCTATCCTACTTGACTTTTGTGATATTTTCGTAAGTTGTCACCAATGGGAAGACCCTGGTAATGAAGATTTGGAGGCTCTGCCTCCAAATTGTTTTCTCCTTTTAATCGAGGATTTACCTCCTCCAAAAGTCTGCCCAGGCAGAGCCTGGGGACGATTGAAATAGTCATTGGTTATGCGTTAATTGCTACTAACTAATAACTAATAACTAATAACTAATTAGCTCTTTTTTACAGCTTCTGGAACACTGCAAACATCGGCAGATACATCGACAGCAAAATCGAACCTACGATAGCACCGACGACAACAATCATCAGAGGTTCTAGCATACTGGTAAGTCCTTTTACTGCTTCTTCGACTTCCGTTTCGTAGAAAGCGCCAACTTTCATTAGCATCTTGTCAAGTTCCCCGGTCTCCTCGCCAATTGCCATCATTTGAATGGCCAAAGACGGAAAAACAGCTTGTTCTTGCAAAGCAATACTGATCATGCCGCCGCTTTGAATTTCCTGTCTCGCATATTCGATCGCATTAGATATCGCCTGATTCCCCGCCACATCTCGCACAATTTCCAAAGAATTGAGAATCGGCACGCCCGATCGCGTCAGCGACCCAAATATCACGCAAAACCGAGCCACCGCAGATTTTTCGATCAAATCTCCAAAAATCGGCAACTTCATCGCAATCCTATCAATTTGTAGGCGACCTATTGGAGTTTTGTAGTACATATCGAAGGCAATTTTGAGTGCTATAATTACCCCAATAACTGTTATCTGTTGGATCGGAGGCCAAGCGGTACAAAATGCACTAATTGCCAACATAAACACCGTAAAAGCTGGCAAATCTGCACCAATATCCTTAAATATTTTAGCGAAAGTTGGTAGCAAGAATATGGTCATTGCGAAAAAAATCACGATCGCAATAAAGAACACAGTCTTCGGATAAGACATCGCCGAATTAATTTCAGCCTCCGTCTTGTGATTTTTTTCCATCATCACCGCCAGACGGTCTAGGGTTTCATCTAGCACCCCCCCGACTTCTCCCGCCGCCACCATACTGATAAACAGTTGGTCAAAAACATCAGGAAACTTAGCCATCGCCTCTGCTAAGTTTATCCCCTCCTGCACATCAGCATTCATGCTTCTGAGCGCTCGCTTCAGTTTAGCATTAGAACACTGCTCGTGCAGCACGGAAAGGCATCTCACGATCGCCACCCCTGCATTAAACATAGCCGCAAACTGACGAGCAAAAATAGCCATATCCTTAACAGTAAGACTGGTAAGGTTATACTCGATTTGCTCCTGAATTTTACTGAAATCAAAGCCACCTTTCGGTTTTTCGCGGATAACGTTGGTAGCCACAGCTCACCTCTGAAAATTTATTAAAATTTATGACTCATCAGTCATTAATTCAGTCGGCAGACTTCTGACTAATGACTGCTGACTGAACTAATGAGCTTTTACCGGGGCGCCACCAACAGGTGCCGGGCCGATCAAGCGTTCGAGTTCGTCAGCCTTAGAAGCCTTGCCCATTGCCGCTTCCCAAGTGACTTTACCGCTCTTGTAAAGTTCAGCGAGAGCCATTTCCATCGTCCTCATGCCCAATTTCGCCCCCATTTGGATTTGGGAGTAAATCATTGGAGTTTTGCCCTCCCGGATCAAGTTAGCCATAGCTGGAGTATTCACCATGATTTCCATAGCGCAGCAGCGGCCGCCCCCAACTTTCACAACCAAATTTTGGCTGCAAATTCCCACCAAAGAGTTAGACACCTGGGCGCGAACCTGGGGTTGTTGAATGGGCGGGAACACGTCCAAAATCCGATCAATCGTTGCACCCGCAGAATTAGTGTGCAACGTTCCCATCACCATGTGACCCGTTTCTGCCGCCGAAATTGCCAGACCGATGGTTTCCAAGTCCCGCATTTCCCCCACCAGAATCACATCTGGATCTTCGCGCAAAGCTGCTCTGAGCGCATTAGCAAAGCTCTTAGTATCTTCGCCCTTTTGGCGCTGGTGAAACAAACTCTTGATATTAGGAAACACGTATTCGATTGGGTCTTCAACTGTTAGAATATGTTCCGCCCGCGTCCGGTTGATCAGATCCAACAAAGCCGCCATCGTAGTTGTTTTCCCAGAACCCGTTTGTCCCGTCACCAACAGCATACCCCTGGGTCTTTCCGTCAGATCCCGCAAAATCTGCGGCACGCCTAAAGCATCTGCGTTAGGAATCTTAGAAGCCAGAGCCCGCATACAAGCAGCCCAAGCACCCCGCTCGCGGTAGACATTGACACGGAACCGAGCCAATCCCCGAACGCCGTAAGCGCAGTCGAGTTCCCACTCCATTTCCAACTGCTTGCGCTGCATATTGTTGAGCATTTGGAAAATTAGGATCTGCACTTCCTCAGCAGACAGAATGTCGCCGTATTGAGTCTGAGGAGTTAGTTTCCCGCTGACTCGGAAGAATATAGGCGCGCCCGCTTGGATGTGTATGTCCGAACCCCCTTGCTCTACCAGGGACTCCAGTACGTCTTCAATCATCAGACCCATAGATACCTCTCCTCGATCAAATTGATAGTTATTGACCAATCTAGCTCAGTTAAGAGTCAACAGTTAATAGTCAACTGTTAACTGCTGAATCAATCCAAAAAGCGTGGCGTCAAGCAGTACGGACAATCCAGCATCTCCGGCTTCAATTCCGCCTGACAAGTTTTGCAGGTAAGTCCCTGCTTGCGTTTGGCTTTCATTTCAGCCTCCAGGCCAGAGTCTGTAAACGTCACACGCTCGACTTCTTCAAAGGTAGTCGCGCCTTCCCGCACCAATTGCAAGCTGTAAGCCAACAGCGTTTTCATCCCTTCTTCTACTGCTGCTTCCTTAATTTGCTCTGTGGGAGCTCCTTGAGTGATCAGAGTTTGAAGCCGCTCAGTATTTTTCAGGAACTCGTAAACCCCTACCCGTCCTTTGTAGCCTAGGCCGCCACACTTCCGACAAAGTTGCTCGCGTTCTGCCAGTTCCTTCCTTTCCTCCACCGGTATGGTGTTGGCTTTGTAAATAGTCAGATCAATTTCTTGAGAAGCCGACAGACCGTACTTGCCGAGTTCTGCGGCAGTAGGCTGGTAAGGAATGCAGCATTTGTCGCAAACGCGCCGCATCAGACGCTGAGCCAACACGCCCAACAGAGCGGCCGAAACCATGAACGGTTCTACGCCCATTTCGGCCAAACGCGCGACCGCTCCGGCCGCGTCGTTGGTGTGCAGCGTCGTCAGCACCAAGTGTCCAGTCAAAGCAGCTTCCAGAGCCGTTTTGGCCGTTTCCTTGTCCCGCGTTTCCCCCACCAGCATCACGTCAGGGTCTTGCCGCAAAAATGCCCGCAGAATGTTGGAAAAAGTCAAGTCTTTTTCCCGAATTACTTGACATTGGGTAATTCCTGGCAAAGCATATTCGATCGGGTCTTCCGCCGTACTGATATTGACCCCCGGATCGTTCCGTTCTGCCAGAATCGAGTACAGAGTAGTTGACTTGCCCGAACCCGTCGGCCCCGTCACCAAAATCAGTCCGAACGGACGGCTAGCACTCTCTCGCACTAAAGCCAGAGTTTCTTCGTCGGAGATTAACAAACCCAAACCCAACTGAGTGCTGGAACTGTCCAAAATCCGCAGCACGATTTTTTCGCCGTACCGGGAAGGCAAGCTGTTCACCCGGAAATCCACCGTGCGTCCCTCAAATACCCGGCGGATGCGGCCGTCTTGAGCTTGTCGGCGTTCGGCAATATCCAGGTTGGCAATAATCTTGAAACGAGCCGTAATCGATGCGACTACCTGCTTGGGAAACCGGAAATACTCTTGCAGCACCCCGTCTTTCCGCATCCGAATCCGCATGAACTCTTCTTGAGGTTCTACGTGGATGTCAGACACCTTTTCCGACAAAGCTTTAGCCAAAATGATATTGACTGCCTTAATTACGGGAGCCGCCTCAGCATCGTCCAATGTGTTAGCGAGGTCTTCTTGGTCGCTACTCTCCTCTTCTAGCGAGAGCTCGCCAAAATCTCCCTCCCCTAAATCCATCTTTCTCTGCTTTTCGATTTCAGCTTTTTTAGCTTCCCTCTTAACTTGTTCGTCTTGATAGGCAGAAGTTATGTCCTGATAGTCGTCTGGCGTAATCACCCGTCGCTGCAAAGCCAAGCCGTGAGGCTGTAAAATCCGCCGCAAATCTTCTATGGCGTTGAGGTTGTCGGGATCTACCATTGCCACTAAAACTGCCGCCGGCTCAGTTTCAGTCTTCGCTACGGGTAAAAACCGACCTTGGTGACAAATGTCGATCGAAATCTTCAACGCATCGAGCATAAGTCCCAGTTGCTCGTTAGACATTTCGCTCATCTCCGGGTCAAATGCTTCAACGCCGTAGACTATCTTCCGTTCAAACATCTGCTGCTTCTTGTAAAGTCGCAGCAATTCTGGGGGTAACGGCTGCCCGGTAAGTGCTTCTAATACCTCCGTCAAACGCTTGCCCGACTTCTGGCTTTCAATTTGAGCTTGCTTCACTTGCTCGCCGTTGACGTAACCCGACAGAATCATCTTGGTGAGAGCCGGAGGAAATTGGCTCACAGAAACTAGGGATGTGGAGCGAAGCGGGGATGTGCTAGTCATAAAAAACACTCAATAGGTGGGAAACTCAGTCACAAAGAGTGCTGAGAGGAAAACCAAGGCGGGGTTAAAACCCCCGTATTCTTTGCTTATGGATCAGCTATCATTTTCTTGCTCAATCCCTATCTCTCAAGTGTAAGCTCGAAGTCCCCTCTAAGCTTCGTCCACAAATTGACGAGATGTTGGAGGGATTTGCCGGTGCTTGCAATCAAATCTTGTTCCTTGAGTGCTAAGTTGCTTACTTACCTGATTAACTTGCGGGATACTCTCGTTATAGCGTCAGGGCACATCACTTGGGGGTTCCCCGTAGCGGGAGAGAAAAGCGGGGCGGGGTGTGTCCCCCTCCCAGGCTAATTCTATTTTCCCAAATTGTTTGCTCAAATTACAGCGCCCGTGGTGGCGCGGTTAGCTGTACTAAATTAAAGATGAGCTATGTTCTGTGATGATAGCTTTTACGAAAGCCTCGATCGCCCTTTTGAAATATATTTTGATTAATTATCTGCGATCGGTCACTGCCCGATCGTCGGCTGCATGAGCCCCCAGGGCAAATTTTGAGCAACTCTAGTTTTGGGTCAGTAAATATTACTTTGATTATACCCTGGTGTCCAAACCTTTGTGACGTAAGCTTGACGGTTCAAAAATCTTGGGAAGAGGCAAATTAGATATCAACCGTATTTACACATGATCACCTCAGCGAGACAAACTAATTTCTCTCATTTGGCTGGCAAAAATTCGAGACTTCAAGCGACTTCGGCGCTATTGAATCCGAAAAAAAACAGCCCCAATTCGCATCAAAATTAACAACCTAGTATTTGAGTTACACAAGCACACAGCTAACTACTTAGTCACTCAATACAAATTCCTTTTTCTCCATACTTGGGAAACTCAGCAAATCGTAAAAAATGCCAGCCTCAGCTTGCGACTAAAACAGCCTGACAGATGATAACTTTAAGTCACTATCGTTTTAAGTAAAGCTTGAAACATCAAGCCTTATAGGTGGGAAACATTGTAGTAGATGTAACAGAAAAATATACTTATAAAAATTGTTGTAAATGCGATCGCTTTAATTAAAAATGAGAACCCCAAAAAAGTTGGGTTGCCCTCATTGCTGCCATATTATACGTAAATATCTAAACGGGCCTTTGAATATTTTATGGAAAGCTTTGAGCAATCTCTCCAGAGATGGCGAGTTTTCCTCTTTTCACATTGTGCCATACACAGTCAATTCGAGTCCTCTAGATTTACCGGATTAACTGTATCTGCTAGAATTGATAGGGTTCTGTCGCGCAGCTTTTATGATTGACGAGGAAAAACAGCAAGATCAAGATCCTAACTCAACTGGGGAAACCACCCCAGAGGGTTCGCCAATGGCAAGCGAAAATCCGGCGGCATCAGGAAACTCGAACGAATCGGCGGATTGGGAGCTCGAACTTGCTCGAGCTTATCAAAGTGCTCAGGGCGATCGCACCCCAGCAAACGCATCCGGGCCTACCGTCACCAGCAGTTCAACCAACAGTCCGACTGCAGACGTGGCGGAGCCTTGGAAGAATGAACTGGCGCAGGTAACGGAGGAAAAAGAGGCTTTAAAAACTCAGTTGCAAGTCGCATCCGCTCAACTAGAGGAACTGAAAAATCAAAATCTCCGCTTAGCAGCAGATTTTGAAAACTTCCGCAGGCGTACCCAAAAGGAAAAAGAAGAGCTAGATTTACAGGCAAGGTGTCTCACGATCAAACCCCTGTTGCCGGTAATTGACAATTTTGAGCGCGCTCGATCGCACATCAAGCCGCAAACCGATGGCGAAATGAACATTCACAAAAGCTACCAAAGCGTTTACAAGCAAATGGTAGACGGCCTCAAGCAAATCGGGGTTTCTCCGATGCGCCCCGAAGGTGAACAGTTTGACCCCAACCTCCACGAAGCTCTACTGAGCGAGCCAACTGACGAACACGAGGAAGGAACAATTATCCAAGAACTAGAACGCGGCTACATTCTGGGCGATCGCGTCTTGCGGCACGCCAAAGTGAAAGTTGCAGCGGCTGGGCTATCTGTGGTAGCCTCAGATGAAAATCCCGATAGTTCGGAAGGTTAATCGGGATACAAGCTACTGCATTCCTCAAAGTCACTGACCCCCGAATTCTATTCGGGGGTTCCCAGGTGGCAGACTCACCAACTTCTTCATTAAAGATGACTAAAAGCAGGTCAGCGCTTTATCCAAAAATTCTGAAAAATGTTTTTAGCAGTCTTTGATACTGCTTTAGGACATCAAGTTTATTTCCTACAAATCTAGTCTGGGAATGCTTGTTTAAACAAGCTGAGTCGTTTTTCATCTCCCAACCTGTAGTTGGAGATTTCCAAACATCCCACAAAGTTTTATGAGGCGCTATGGGAAAAATTATTGGAATTGACTTAGGCACAACTAACAGTTGCGTAGCTGTGTTAGAGGGCGGTAAACCCGTCGTGATCGCCAATTCCGAGGGCGGCCGCACAACTCCGAGTATAGTAGGATTTGGCAAGGCGGGCGATCGCTTAGTAGGTCAACTAGCCAAGCGGCAAGCTGTAACTAATGCTGTAAATACTGTATACAGTATCAAACGATTTATCGGACGGCGGTGGGACGACACGGAAGAAGAACGAGCCCGAACTCCCTATACCTGCATAAAAGGCAAAGACGATACCGTTAACGTCCAAATTCGGAACAAGGTTCACACTCCCCAAGAAATCTCGGCAATGGTACTCCAAAAGCTCAAGCAAGATGCTGAAGCTTATTTGGGACAAACTGTTACCCAAGCCGTGATTACAGTGCCAGCCTACTTCACAGACGCGCAACGGCAAGCTACTAAAGACGCCGGTACGATCGCGGGCCTAGAAGTCCTGCGGATCGTCAACGAACCGACGGCGGCAGCCCTTTCATACGGGCTGGACAAGCAAAATATAGAACAGAAAATCTTGGTCTTTGACCTGGGCGGCGGTACGTTTGACGTTTCGATCCTGCAACTGGGAGACGGAATTTTTGAAGTAAACGCTACATCCGGTAACAACCATCTCGGAGGAGATGACTTTGACGACTGCATAGTCCAGTGGCTCGTAGAAGCTTTCCGGACTCAAGAAGGCAGTGACCTCTCACAAGACAAAATGGCTTTGCAGCGCCTCCGAGAAGCTGCCGAAAAAGCGAAAATCGAACTCTCCAACCGGGAATCCACCTCAATCAATCTGCCCTTCATCTCCTCTGACGAAAAAGGGCCGAAGCATTTGGAAATGGAACTCTCCAAAGCTCAGTTTGAAAAACTGGTGGCTCATTTGGTGCAAGCCACGATCGATCCGGTGACTCAAGCCCTCAAAGACGCAAGTTTGACCCCCAAAGACATAGACAGAATTATTTTAGTGGGAGGCTCAACCCGGATTCCGGCAGTTCAAAAGGCAATTAGCAAGTATTTTGGGGGGGTTTCTCCCGATAAATCCGTCAATCCCGACGAAGCTGTAGCCGTAGGCGCGGCAATTCAAGCCGGGGTGTTGGGTGGTGAAGTCAAAGACTTGCTGCTGCTCGATGTGACGCCGCTCTCCTTGGGACTCGAAACCTTGGGCGGGGTATTCACCAAAGTAATCGAGCGCAATACAACTATTCCCACCAGTCGATCGCAAATGTACAGCACGGCGGCAGACGGGCAAACCTCGGTAGAAATTCACGTGCTCCAAGGCGAGCGGGCATTGGTTAAAGACAATAAAAGTCTCGGCAAGTTCTTGCTCAAAGGCATTCCCCCAGCTCCCCGCGGCGTACCTCAAATCGAAGTTACCTTTGAAATCGATGCCAACGGGATTCTCAAAGTGGCTGCTGAAGACAAAGGCACCGGAAAAGAACAAAGCATCCAAATTTCCAATACAGGGGGATTGAGCGAAACCGAAGTCGAGCGGATGCGACAAGAAGCCGAACTTTACGCCGACGAGGACATCAAGCGCGCTCTACTCGTCGAACTCAAAAATCAAGCTGACTCCCTCGTCTATAATTGTGGTGTAACTTTAAAAACCAACGCGCAACTGTTGAGTGACGAGCTCAAGGCCGAAGCGGAAACAGCCACAGCAGCCTTGCGGGCAGCGATGACTAACCCCGACATCACAATCGAGGAACTAACGCCCGCAATCGAATCTTTCAAGCAACTGCTATACTCGCTGGGGACAGCAGTCTACGACCAAGCCCGCAGCGGGGTAGCCCCGTCAGGAGCTGTTGTTGAAAGCGAGATGATGTCAGAAGTAGAATCATCAGAACCAGAAGAGGTTAAAGCGGACGACGACAGTATTTTGCTGAAAGAAGAGCTGCTGGTGGCGCCCCAAGCTCCGCCGACACCAAAGCCGGAACCAAAGCCGGAACCAAAGCCGGAATCAAAGCCGGAATCAAAGTCGGAGCCCAAGCCGGAACGACAGTCAAAACGACAGTCAAATCCACAGCCAAATCCACAGTCCAGTCCACAGTCAAATCCACAGTCAAAACAAAAACAGAAGGTTCCCGAACCAGAAGTTGATGATATGAATCCTTTCCTTTAAAACGGAAAAGCTAAAAATTAAAAGTTAAAAATTAACAATGAGAATTTTTGATTTTTAATCTGTAATTTCAGGAAAGGTCGCCCGTTTCTTTTTCGTACACTTTTTGTTATTTACCTCCAGGCAAGCAGCTCTATGGCCGGTGATTACTATGAAATATTAGGCGTTTCTCGCAGCGCAGACAAAGAAGAAATTAAGCGTGCTTACCGCCGCCTAGCTCGCAAGTACCATCCAGATGTCAACAAAGAATCCGGTGCCGAGGAGCGGTTTAAAGAAATTAACCGCGCCTACGAGGTACTCTCAGAACCCGAAACTCGCGCCCGTTTCGACCGTTTCGGTGAAGCAGGCGTCAGCGGTGCAGGCGCACCTGGGTTCCAAGACTTTGGTGACAGCTTTGCCGATATTTTTGAAAGCTTCTTTCAGGGCTTTCAGGGAGGTGTCGGCCAACAACAGCAAGGTCGCAGGCGCAGCGGGCCGGTGCGCGGAGACGATTTGCGCCTCGATTTGCGGCTGGATTTTCGGGAAGCAGTGTTTGGTGGGGAAAAAGAACTCCGCATCAAGCATCTAGAAACCTGCGAAACTTGCACCGGGACTGGCGCGAAACCGGGAACCCGACCCCAAACCTGCTCGACTTGTACCGGTAGCGGTCAAGTCCGACGCGCTACCCGCACTCCTTTCGGCAGCTTTACTCAAGTTTCAGTTTGCCCCACTTGCAACGGCACCGGGCAAGTGATTGAGGATAAGTGCGAAACTTGCGGCGGCCGAGGCCAGAAAGAAGTGATGAAAAAGCTGAAAATCACAATTCCGGCTGGGGTTGACAACGGTACTCGCTTGCGGGTTTCCAATGAAGGGGATGCCGGCAAACTGGGCGGGCCACCTGGGGATCTTTACGTGTTCTTGGCGGTGAATGAAGACCCGCTATTTAAGCGCGACGGGACTAACGTTAGCTCGGAAGTTAAGATTAGTTATTTGCAAGCAATTTTGGGATGCCGGTTGGAAGTGGAAACCGTAGACGGGCCGACGGAATTGTTGATTCCTAGCGGAACTCAGGCAAATACTGTTCTGACTCTTGAGAAAAAAGGGGTGCCTCGGTTGGGAAATCCAGTCAGTCGCGGCGATCATTTGATTACGGTGTCTATTGACATTCCGACTAAGGTGACGGCTGAGGAACGGGAATTGCTGATGCAGCTTGCTAAGCTGAAGGGCGATCGTACCGGTAAAGGCGGCTTGGAAGGATTTCTGGGTAATTTGTTTCAGAAATAAGCAATTTTTGACACCAATTGGTGTCAAATTTTCCTGTTTGAGGATTCCCAGGCAATTTGTTTCAGTATCGGTCAAAAAATTGTGTGCAATTGCTCACAAAAATCTCAGGTGGGACGCTTCCTGGGCATTGCGTCTCAGCAGCGCTCAAAAAAGTGAGCGCAATTGCGCTCACTTTTTTCAGAAAGAATAATAGTCTGTGTCCAATTGGAAAGAAAATTTTAGATTCTCCAGTTTCCAGGCAACTTGTTTAAAAAAGTAAGGCTTTCAGGATTTGAGATTGCAAAAAGCATTATGAATTCAACATCGAAAATTGAAAATCCCAAATCCCCAGATGCCAAAATCGATCTGCGGGGTACTCCGTGTCCTCTGAATTTTGTCCGCACTAAACTGCGCTTGGAGCAAATGGCACCGGGTGCTGTTTTGGAGGTATGGCTGGATGCTGGGGAGCCGATCGAACAAGTGCCCGATAGTCTCAAAATGGAAGGCTACCAGATACTTGAAACGCAATTTGTCGCGGATGAGCCGGAGTCGGGCTTTTTTTCAATGAAAGTGCAGCGCCCAGAAGACAAGGAAGCAGGATGAGCCTGAATTCACCCTCGATCGTGGGTACTGTAATTGCTGTTCAGGCTAACTTCTACCAAGTGAGGTTAGATCCCGAAGTCTCCATTGACGGGAAAAAGGCTCCCCTCGCTGATTCTCCGGTTCTCCTGTGCACTCGTCGCACTCGACTGAAAAAAATTGGCCAACAGGTGATGGTGGGCGATCGCGTGGTGGTAGACGAACCGGACTGGACTGACCGCCGGGGTGCAATTTCTGAAGTCTTCCCGCGCCAAACAGAACTCAACCGCCCGCCTGTAGCTAATGCCGATCGCATTCTCCTCGTTTTTGCCCTCGCCGAACCCGACTTAGATCCCGCATCATTAACTCGGTTTTTAGTCAAGGCCGAATCTACAGGTTTAGAGGTGAGTTTGTGCCTGAACAAATGCGATTTGGTCACGCCCCAAGAGTTGCAACAGTGGCGCGATCGACTTTCAGGCTGGGGCTACGAACCAATGTTTATTAGCGTCCGCAGCGGTGCAGGAGTTCAGGAAGCCCCCGCTAATGCTAAAAATGAAATTTCTCCGTTAGAACCCTGTTCCCATGACTTAGTGGAAGAAATAGAGCCATCTCTGATGAGTTATGAGGACAACCCCCAAGTTCCAAATTCGGTCAAGGCGTTACATCCGTTAAACCCCGTACATAGCCCGTTGCCGAACTTGCTTCTAGACCACCTGCAAGGGAAAATAACGGTAATTTGTGGCCCTTCTGGGGTTGGCAAGTCCAGCTTGATCAACCAACTGATCCCGGCGCTGAACCTACGAGTGAACGCTGTTTCCGGCAAACTCGGCCGCGGGCGCCATACGACTCGCCACGTCGAACTATTTGAACTCCCCGGCGGCGGACTTTTGGCCGATACTCCGGGCTTTAATCAGCCGGCTCTCGAATGCGAACCCTCAGAGTTAGCGGAATATTTTCCAGAAGCGCGCCAGAGGCTGTCTTTGGGTAGCTGCCAGTTTAGCGACTGTTCGCACCGAGACGAACCTAACTGTGTCGTGCGGGGCTCTTGGGAGCGCTACGAGTATTACTTGAATTTTCTCGAAGAGGCGATCGTCCGCCAGCAACAAGAGCAAAACTCTAGTAGCGCCGAATCGAGTTTGAAGCAGCAAACCAAGTCTGATGGTACGCAGCATTACGAACCGAAGCTGCAAACTAAAAAATATCGCCGTTCTTCCCGCCGCCTTCAACACCAGTCACTCCAAGATATGTGTCAAGACTTAGAGGAATTGTGAGGAAGTCGCCGCCCATCGCCCGTAGGCACTAGAAAACAGTACCAAGACTTACCCAGAAACCGGGTTTCCTCGACGAAAATACTTCGTTGTACCCGGATGCCCCTTCGCAAAACCGGCGTTCTTTAGTCGCGAGTGCGTAAGTCCTGAGTACATTAATAGCTAAAATTAAATGGCCTTAGATTTGTTAAAAAAAGTAGAACAGAAGCAAAAGTTAGCGGGTACTGCAGGAGCAAAAATATTGTGAATATTCAAGAACTGTTTGAAAAAGGCGGCCCCGCCATGTGGCCCCTGTTGCTGTTATCGATTCTATCTTTGAGTACCATTATCGAGCGCTTGTGGTTTTGGGCGAGCCTCCTGAGCAAAGAAAAGCAGATAGTTAACCGCATTCTGGAAGCGGCTCGCAGCGATTGGGGGGCGGCTAACGAGATTGCCAGACAAGCTAACCGACAGCCGATCGGGCGATTTCTTTCTGCACCTCTGCGGCTCTACAATCCCGAACCAGATTTATTTCGACTCGCACTCGAAGCAGCAGCCGATGAAGAGTTGGCTTCGATGCGTCGCGGTGACAAAATCTTAGAAGCTACGATCGCTCTAGCCCCTTTGCTGGGCTTGCTGGGAACAGTTTTGGGCTTGATTAACTCGCTCAGTTCCATCCGTCTGGGCGACATCGGCACGTCGGCAACAACTGGCGTAACTTTGGGGATTAGCGAGGCGCTGATCACGACTGCTACTGGAATGATAGTAGCAATTTTTAGCTTGGCGTTTTATCGGATCTTTCAAGCTTTTTTGTTCAACCAGGCAAAAATATTTCGCAAAGCTGGAAATGAATTGGAATTGCTTTACAGGCAATACTGGCCTGCAGCTAATGCTAAGGGTCGAGCACCCGGTGCAGAATACAGCAATTCTTCTTTTGGTGCAGATGGTTTGAACAGGCGTTCTCTCAATTCTCAAGAATCGGGAGAACGGAATCGGGAGCCGAAATTGAAAGGTTCCGATCCGGCTGAAGATTCACCTTCTAATAATTAGAACCAAGGAGAACTGATGAAGATTAATCTAGATACTCCTGCTGAAGAGGCTCGGATTGAACTGGTGCCTTTAATTGACGTGATCTTTTGCATTCTGACGTTTTTTCTCCTGGCGGCTTTGCAACTGACTCGGCAGCAAGCCATTAATGTTGATTTGCCTAAAGCGAAGACAGGACAAGTACAGATGCGAGAGATGCTGATTGTCAGCATTGACGATTTCGGTCAAACTTATATCGACCAATTGCCTGTTAATTACCAACAACTCGATCGAGTTTTAAAGAGTTTCCAAAGTAAAAATCCTACGGGGTTGATGGTGCTGTACGCTCCTCAAAATGCGAGATATGCCAAAGTTGTGGAGGTTTTAGACAAATTGAGAGAGGTAGGGGGCGATCGAGTTGCCCTGGCAACTCTTCCTAGTTCGGCTTCCTCCCCATCGCCCAATACCTCGCTTCCCAATTCGGGCATTCCTGCGGCACCTGCGATCGGCAATTCCGGTCAACCTCTGCCGTCTCCTGTGCCTCCGGGGCAGCAACAGTTCAATCCCAATCAGTTTCAATCTCCTCTCCCCGCTCCCGGGCAGCAGCAGTTCAATCCCAATCAGTTTCAATCTCCTCTCCCGGCTCCACAGCAGCCTAGCAACTCTGGGGCTAATTTGGGTATTCCTCCTGTTTCGCCTGCACCCGCTGCTCCCAATTTGAGCCCCGGAATCGCTACTCCACCGCAGGATGGCGGGCCCTCGAATTAGTTAGAAGGAAGAAGGTTCGGCAACGGATTGTGTAACGGATGTAACGGATGTAACGGATGTCCGTCGGAAGAAGGGAGAAGGAAGAAGGGAGAACAGAGAAATAGAAATTTTCCCAATCTCCTCATCTCCCGCTCTCCCGCTCTTCCGCTCTCCTCATCTCCCCCTCTCCCGCTCTCCTCATCTTTCAATCTCTCCCTCTGGGCCTCTCTCCCTCTCCCGCTCTCCTCATCTTTCAATCTCTCCCTCTGGGCCTCTCCCCCTCTCCTCATCTCCCGCTCTCCCGCTCTTCCGCTCTCCTCATCGCGGAAAGAATCTCCGCCGGATTTGGTATAAACGGCTTCAATTCTTTTGGTTCGTACTGAGCCTTTTTTCTCTTGACAAGTAGATACACTTGTATATGCCTGCGGAAGGAACTTTTGCAGACATCTCGCCATCTCTATCCATAAATAAGGTATTTCTTAGGACAGATGGTAATTTTGTCAAATGATTGTTACCTTTTGTAATATAGACTAAAGCCAAATGGGCAATCGGGCATCCCGAAACCAACGGTCGATCGCTGAAACAATTTACAAATCTGGTTAATCCAGGTGTTCACTTTTAAGTCACCTTTACTTACAGAGGAGTCAAAGTCATGAGCCAACCAGCAGAATTGTCTTTGGAACAGCAATTTAGCCTGTGTTCATTCAAAACACAGGTAAGTGACATGAGCCGCGAACAAGCTCAGGAGTTTTTGGTCAAGCTTTACGAGCAAATGATGCTACGGGAAACCATGTACCGCCATTTTCTGAAACACCACTGGGGTTTAGAACCTAACCCAGGTGTTGAGTAACCAAGAGTCGCAGTCGGCGACCTCCGTCTCTTACTCTCTTCCCTCAGGCGGAAAGGAGTTGGGGGTGATGGGGCGTCACTCGAAGGCAGAAGCTAGAACACCTCCGTACAGAGGTGAGGAAAATCTGACAATTTCTTTGTGGATTTAACTCAATGTGGGAGTCGAGCTAAGCAGTTTGTCGATCGACACCACCGGAGAGCGCAAAGACAATTTATCGCGCCTCGACTCGAAAATTAGATAACTATTAATAAAAAGTGTTAATTTTTTAACCACTTAAAATTTTTAACAAATTAAATATATTTGTGTTTATTTGCAGCGGATGAGGTTTGACAACAATGGCGCTAGTCGGACATCTGAGCGCGACCTCCGACTAGCAAAACCTTCAGTTTTCACATCAATCCCTAGAACTGGCAACTGTGGACTCTAGAAAGAGTTATTCCGGCTGACGTTCCAGAGTCGCCTCCATTGTACTCGTCAAGTAATGACCAGACATGATGCCGCTAGATTGGTAGTAGCGGTTGTCATCAACCCGGTGAAGGGTATCAAAACCCGTCCGCCGCTGGCGTTCGTCTCCCAATACCCAATAACGCTGGACGATCGACTGGGGAGCAATCCAACCTTCGCCCTCGACGCGGGCGAGTTCGCTGTGTTGGAGTACAAAAGTATACTGCCGTTCATCGCTGTTGAGGTGTCCTCGATACTGCAAAATAATCTCTTCGCGATCGCCTCCAGGAAATACGAGCTTTGTCACCATACTGAACCAATCTGTTCGGTTCCAGCTCACTAAAGTTTTGCCTTTAACCGTAATTGGCACGCCATTGCGCTCAATCCAGCTTCCTTCGAGCGTCCATTGGCCAGATTCCATTAAAAACGTGTGAGCCACAGTGCTGTTCCTATGCTTTTCCTGCTGGCTACAATGCTGGTGCAACAACGCACAGCCGTTGTCCCTCAGACTCTATGCTATCACGCCCAACTGTGCCAACAAGAGTTAATTTCTCCTAAAAGTACCGATGTCCGGGCACCAGTAACTTGAGGCAGATTGCCGGGAATGCCCCGAACCCGCCATGCGGCTAAAACCGCGAATGCGAGCGCCTCTTTAAAATCTACATTCAAGCCTGCCTCAGAAGTAGTCAACACTTGCACTGGATGCAATTGAGATTGCAATCGGCGTTTTAAGTAGAGATTGTGGCTTCCGCCCCCACATAGTAAAACTCGATCGGGCATAGCCGGTAAAAAAGTTTGGTAACTGTGAACGATCGAGGCAACAGTCAGTTCTGTCAGAGTAGCCAGCACGTCAGCAGGACTGAGGTTGTAACCTTGGGCCTCGACCAAACACCTGTCAAAATAGTCTACACCAAATAGCTCTCGCCCCGTTGATTTCGGCGGTGCTTGGCGGAAGAACTCTGATGCGAGCCAATCCTCGACTAAAGCTTGACAGGGAGTGCCCGATGCCGCCCAAGCTCCACCTTCGTCGATCGTCTTAGTGCCGCCTGAGAAGTGCTGTACTGCCAAATCTAACAGGGAATTCGCCGGGCCTGTATCCCAGCCCGATATGCCATTCCCCAGACTGAAAATCTCAGACTCGTCATTGTTTTCCCCTTTTCCTCTGGCAGGGAGATAGGTAACATTGCCAATTCCCCCCAGATTTTGGATGCAGAGGCTGATGTTGGGTTCCGCCAGCAGGCAGGCATCAACTATGGACACTAAGGGTGCTCCTTGACCCCCTGCAGCAATGTCTGCAGAGCGAAAGTTACTGACAGTAGTAATTCCTGTCAATTCCGCAATTAGCGCGCCCCGCCCAAGTTGTAAGCTGTAGCCCATTAACGCACCGGCGCTGTCTTTGGGGGCTTTGCCAGCAGGTCGGTGGTAGACGGTTTGACCGTGAGAGCCGATTAATTCGGCTTTATCATATTCTGCTTGAATTGTCAATGCTGCCGTGGCAAATTCTTGGGCAATGGCATCATCTAATTGGGCTAGTTCAGCCATTGACAAAGCTGAACCACTGCAAACCGAGAGAATTTGCGATCGCAAATTAGCAGGATAAGGGAAAGTCTTGCCTGCCACCAATTGCACTTTCAAGTCTGTTTGGGAACCGACCACATCCACCAAAGCAGCATCAATGCCATCCACCGACGTGCCGCTGATCAAACCGATAACGCGGGTCATTCAATTTTAGATTTTAGATTTTAGATTTTTAGATTTTAGATAGTGGGGTGCGATCGGGCGATCAAATATTATTTGAGGTCGAGCGTCACGATCACCACAGTAATATTATCGCGTCCACCTTTATCCTTAGCTGCTTGAATTAAAGCATTTGCAGCGCCCTCGCAGGCGCGAATCGACTTCAGAGGCGAAGCAATCAAAGGATCGGAAAGTTCTTCAGTCAAGCCATCGCTGCAGAGTAGCAGGCGATCCCCAGGCTGCACGTCCACCGGCAAAATATCTATCTCCCGCAAATCATCGCGGCCCAAACACTGGGACAAAACGTGACGCCAAGGATGAGTGCGAGCCTGGTCAGGAGTTAGAGCCTTTCTTTTCACAGCCTGAGCCACCCAAGTCTGGTCTTCAGTAATCTGCTCCAAGCGAGAGCCGTGTAGCCGATACAAGCGAGAGTCACCGATATTAGCGCACCAGGGTCGGCCCTCATCCCTAAACATTAGAACCACAGCCGTAGTTCCCATATCAGCACGCTCCGGGTGGTCGAGCTGATCCGTCAAAATTGCTTGATTGGCAATTAAAAAAGCCTTTTCCAACAACAGCGGAGAATCCTCTGGCCCTTCCCAATGTTCGAGCAAATAAGATTGAATCGCCTGAGTCGCAATCCGGCTGGCTTCTTGACCTCCGGCGTGTCCTCCCATTCCATCGGCCACTATGAAAAATCGCCCGTCAGAGTCTATGTAGTACGAATCCTGATTTACGGAACGAACTAGCCCTGTGTCTGTCTTACCTGCGAAAGAGCGTTTCATAGATTGGGTGATTGGACTCATCGAACTTGAAAGCTTGATTTAATGGGGTGCGATTTTTTATTCCAAAACTTAAATCCCGAACGGACTTGAAATTCTGCAGCCCGCGATCGCGAGTTTTGGAAAAATTGCACTTCCTTGACCTCATATTGTAGATCGTATGATGGTAATCCCATCTTAAAATTTCCGTAAATCTAGTAAATTAAGCAGCACCTGCCAAAAAAAACTGGATTTCTACCCAAAATTAGAGGTTTTGCTGGCGAGAAATCTAGGCAGCAACCGGGTTTTTAGTCTCAAAGCGCGTAAGTGTTGTAAATTTCAGCAATCTGTGTTCAGCCAGCCAAAACTTAACATTCGATGTCAAATTTGGGCTGGCGAGAAATTTCAAACCTGAAATTTCAAATCGCAAATTGCACAATTATGACATCCTGTCTAAACGATCGATCCGCTTGAACAAACGCAGCATAGCAAACCCTGCACCCGCCGCCAGCACTGCCACAGCGACAGCAGGCCAGACTTGATTGCTGACAAACAAAATTGTCGCCGACAAAGTAAAAGCACTCATCAGCAAAGCATAATTCGTGCCCATTTGAGCGCTGCTCATGCGACGGAGCAAGCGCTCTGTTTCTGCAGAACGGACGCGAATCCGCAAATCTCCCTGTTCGAGTTTATCAATAGTCTCCTCAATCCGGCGGGGCAAACCCAAAGCACTCGAACTCACCTGAGCCGCCTGACGACCGATTTCGTTAAAAATGCTGCTACTTGTATCATGGCCATTTCCATTAGTCATAAGCTGCATGGCAAAAGGTTGTGCCACCTCCATAAAGTTGAACTCGGGATCTAAACCGCGGCCCACCCCTTCGATTGTGGAAAAAGCTCGCATTACAAAAGTAAAAGTAGCTGGGAAGCGAAAAGGTTGGTTGTAGGCAATATCGTAAAGGTCGTCGGTAATCGCGCTCACAGACTGATTTTCAAAAGGCTTGTCCATGAAATTGTCCAGCATATACTGGATGCTGCGGCGCACCGGACTCATATCACCCGTAGGCACCAAAGCTCCCAAATTGATCAGAGAATCCATAATCCGCTGTCCATCCTTGGAAGCAATGCCGTAGAGCGTCTCCATCAGTCCTTCGCGGACGTTCGACTGGATTTGCCCCATCATGCCAAAATCGTAGAAAATCAGACAACCGTCAGCACTAACAGCGATGTTGCCGGGGTGTGGGTCAGCGTGGAAAAAGCCGTCGTTGAGCAACTGGCGCAAATAAGCTTTTGCACCCAACTGAGCGATTAATTTACGATCGATACCGGCTGCTTCCAAAGCTTCGTAGTGGCTGATTTTAATCCCCGGCAGGTATTCCAAAGTCAGCACTCGCGGAGCCGCATACCGCCAATAAACCCTCGGCACCCGCACCCAGTCACAGTTGCTAAAATTGCGGCGAAAAGTATCAGCATTGCGGCCTTCATGGAGATAGTCAATTTCCAGCCACAGAATGCGACAGCATTCCTCATAAATCCCCATCCAATCTCGGCCGCGGCCCCACTTAGGATGGTTTTGAAAGTAACGGGCAATTCCCTTAAGAATTTGCAAATCGATCTCGAACAGCTTCCGCAGTCCCGGTCGCTGCACCTTAACCACCACTTCCGGGCCCGAATGCAGTTGAGCTTTGTGTACCTGACCCAGACTTGCAGCCGCCAGGGGCACCGGGTCAAAGCTGCGGTAGAGTTCTTGAACAGTCTTGCCCAAATCTTGCTCGACAATTACCTCTAACTGCTCGTAGCTGAAAGCAGGCACTTTATCTTGCAGCTTAGAAAGTTCCTCGACAAACTCTGCCGGGAACAAATCAGCGCGGGTGGAAAATAACTGCCCAACTTTAATGAAAGTTGGCCCCAAATCCAAGAGTGTTTCTCGAACCCAGATAGCTTGAAAGCGGCGTCTGGCAACTTTCTTTTCTTCAGTCACGCCTCCCCAGTAGCTCCAATTTTTGCTGTCGAGCCAGAGGGAAGCGAGCCAGAGCAAAACAAAGGCCCAAATGTCGAAGAAGCGCCGCTTCCGGGAATATTTTTCGCGGTTCCAGCGATAAGCTTTACTTTTGTAGGATTTACTAGCAGTTTTTGGCTCATCGGCTTCGCCAGTGGGCTTGGGGGAGCGCTGGCGATTAACAGAGTCATCAAGGAGAGCAGACACTTGGGTTCCCAAATTGCTTATTTTATGTTGTTGCTTTGATTGAAAGTAGGAGCGCAGGAGCGCAAAGCAATGCGCTCACCTAGTAAATAATAGTTGTGGTCGAATCGATCGCTAGGGCAAACTGCTGCGGTAGCGCTGCAATTCCGATCGCACCAGAGCTACTTCGGCGCGCAGCTCGTCAATAGTCGCTTGCAAATCTGCAGGATGGATGTCTTGAATGGTGGTGGTGCTTGCAGTGCCAGTTCTGGTCTGCATCGCCTCATCCGAAGCTCGATTTGCCCGTTCCACAACTCGATCGGTGAACTGCCGCAGGCGTTCTCTTTGTTCTGCGTCAAATTTGCCGAGTTCAGAGAAAGCGTTGGTGGCCGCGCTTTCTAATTGCTCGTACAGTGCTTCGGCAAGTGCTCTGCCTACAAAAAAAGCATGAACTGGGGGTTTACTCATAAAAAATATTCGGTAAGTGGGAAACTCAGAGTCTTTAGACCTGAGAGGAAAACGACTCGGCGGTTTCAACCGCCTTGAATCCCCTTGCGGGGTTAGAGGGGTATGGTTGCCCCTCCAATGGAGATACAGTTGTCTCCTTCCTCCCTTGCGGGGTAATGTTCGCCTCGACCTGGTTATAAAGGCTTGTTAGACCTGCAACACTGTTTCAGTGACTTTAAAACTGTTTAATTGCAGATGACAGAGCGGAAAACTGGCGTCGCACTCTCCGGTGTCGTGACCTGAATAACGTCTCCTCCTGAGAGGGGTCTGGTCAGAACAGCTTGTAATTTCTTACAAGCTCAGTGGCTTTAGCCCTGAGTTCCTGACAAAAAATCTCTGTGCGCTTCCGCAACAAATTATAACTTGCTTGTCCCCGATGATGCTTGCTCCCAAAGGAAGGAATTTTGGGGGAATTGACACTCCCACCCCGAGTGTCGGAGATGGGATTCTTGAGATTTAGAACAGTCTAACGCGCCACGGCGTAGCCCTAAAGCGTCGCTTACACTGGCTCAAATTCGAGGTTGGGGTTGCTTTGTACCAAAATGTTTGCAGCTTGGCAGTATTAATACGCGACATCACACCACCTCAGCGCCACGCACATATTCTAACATAATTTAAATCCAAATAGAAAACAGTCCTGCATTTTTTGGCGGGCATTTGGATTGCAGAGGGAATAGGAAATATTCGATAAACTCAGAGGACGACTGTTGGGATTTTCAGCTTAGACGGAAGTTTTTGGAAGATAGTGGTTGGCTAGGTAGGGCCTTATTATCTAAACTAATGAGCAGATATTTGCTGACTCATAAAACCAAGTATTTGTCCGCACTTTGAACCAACAAAAACCATACTAATTTGTCGCAGGTTCGGGAAAAGGTATCGTGGGATCTGCCACAGGCGGTGGTGAATCAGGTGCGATCGAACTATCTGAATTGTTGCCACTGGGATTTGGTATCGCAGGATCAGGCGATCGCTCGATCGGCGACGCTATTACTGGCGACGGGGATTCCGACGGCGGCAGGGTTTCAGCGCTAGCACTCTCAGGGGCAGGCGGGGCGGGCGCGGCGGGCGGTTCTGCAGGCAGGGGCGCAACTTCTGGTACTGGTGCGGCTTCTGGTTGGGGATCTGGCTCGATTTCGGTTTGAGGCTCTGGAATGGGGGACTCAGAAGGCTCCTGTGCGAGTTCGGGCGTCGGCGATGGCTCAGGTTCCGGTTCGGGTTCTGGGGCGGGAGTTTCCTGGCTTGGAGACTCAGAAGGTACGGCGCTAGTTTCTGAGGGATCTTCGATCTGTTCGGGAATGTTGGTGCTGTCTAAGGGGGGTTTGGGGCGCTTGTTGAGTTCGATCGGATAGAGAGGGCTGCTTTCGACAGACGGCTGCCCGAACATCGGCCCTGACAAATCGCGGGATTTGAGCAAATCTTCCAGAGATGGGAAGGATTCAATTTTGGGGCGATTGCTGAGACTGGTGCTGTTGTAGTGCCATGCTAGGTCAAAACCCATCCAGCCTGCAATTGCAGCCGTTACCACAAACGCCAGAAAAGTCAACTGCGGCGGGGGAGGTGCGGGCAATCTTAGACTTTGCTTGCCTTTTCTTTTTACTGATACTCGCTCTGTTTCTTGCAGCATGGTGAGCCAATTTTCGACTGTCTGAGGGCGGTTTTGGGGGTCGATTTCGAGTCCCTGAAGGATGGCTCGCTCGATTCCTGGGCTGAGGTTGGGCTGAAATTGCCGTAACTCAGTCAAGGGAATGCGATCGCGCAGGGGTGCTGCTACGGGCGCCACGCCGGAGAGTAAGTAGTAGAGGGTGGCTGCGATCGCGTAGATGTCAGTGGCCGGTGTACATTTACCGTCATAGAGGTATTGTTCGATCGGCGCGTACCCGGGGGAGAGCAAGTTAGTGTGGGTTTGTTTGGTGCCGGCGGTAAAGCCGCGGGGAATTCCGAAATCTATTAACATTACTACGTGAGAATCGGCTCGCCGGATAATATTTTCTGGCTTGATATCTCCGTGCAGCAATCCGCTGTGGTGAACTGTACTTACGGCTGAGGCTATTTGCCGAATATAGTGCAGGGCCTGGGGTTCTGGCAGCGGCTGATCGGTTTCGACTATTTGGGCGAGAGTTTGGCCCGGAATGTAGTCCATTGCAATAAAAGACTGTCCGGCTTCTTCAAAAAAGTCAATTACCCTGACTATGTTGGGATGCTGACACCGCGAGCGGCGTTGGGCTTCGGCAATAAACTGCTGCTGAAATTGGGCAGATTCTGGGTGTTGGCGCAGACTTTCGTTGAGGGTTTTGAGTACGACGGTTTGGTTTAAATGGGTGTGGATAGCTCGGTAAGTGATGCCGAACCCTCCTATCCCTAAAGTCGCGTTAATTTTGTATTTGCCCTGTTGCAGGACTGTTGCTGGCGCTAAGTTCATCTTCAGTTGATGCCGTTTCCCAAACTATGCTACCGCCTTTGGGTTATTTCGCAGAGTTAGGGGTGAGGTTTGAGCGATCGGCGCCCTAGTTTGAGCTTTAGCTCTGCTATATCTTTAATCTTGGCATCCCCACGTCATTTTATCTGTCGTAGGTATTGTGAAAATTAACGCTCCGGCTTTCCAATAATAAAAATCCCGCTCTTGTGGAACGGGAAAGCCATCAGGGTGCATCTATAAATATCTGATCTGACTCTAACTTCTGGGGGGTACAACCCCTCATTGCTTTAACAAGTCTTTAAAATTAGTCGATTTTTGTAAAAATTTAGGTTTTATGTTGACTTATAATCAATTTTATGGGATTGAAGATTGCCGCATCGCGCTCTTGAGCTTGGGAAATTGAGACTCTCAGGTCTGAAGAGAGGCTCGATTCTTGAATAGACTAGGGGAGAGAGCAATTTTTGCAATCTGGCTGCGATCACTTCAGTTGAGGCGAACTGGTACATTCCGATGGCGAATATGATCTGGATTTATAATACGTCGTTTTCCCCTGCTGCTCCCAGAGTCACACCTTACAGACCAAATTACCTTTTTGGCTCAGATGAAGTTCAGGCGAGCGGCATAAAATGAGAAAGAGGCATCGTATCGGGCTTAATCTTGAGACTGCAAATGGCTCAAACCTTGTAAATAAAAAGGCTGTAAGCATTCTCCAGACATTGGTAGCCCAGAGCCATAAAAGCTTCAATCGCTGTTCGCGTTACACAGCAAGGCCTGGAGGCAAGCTCAAGTTCTCCGAAGGGGGGAACTTGAGCTTAAGTTGTCACCAATGGGGTCTTCCTGGTAACGAGAAGCGATCGATTAGCAATTAGCAGCAATTAGTAATTACTTATTCTTTGGTTTGAAAATGTCTGTTAAACAATCACATTACGAAACTTTACTAGCAGAGTACAGCGAATCTTCGGCCGCGATCGCCCTGCTGAAAAAATATCGGGTTTACATGGAAATGATTCCGAGTATTCGCCGCGCCCATGAGAGTTTAATCACAATTCCTTTGCCAATTGCGCGCTTGCGGGACGGGGTTTCGTATGCCGGAAGCAGCGGCACTAGCATATCGCCCGGACAGGCAGTTTGTTTGCCCTGCGATTTGGCGATTTTGATGTGCGATCCTGAATGGAAAGTTAAAATTGGAGTGGAAATTTTGATTTTCATTCATCGTCCGGGCGAAGAGTTTTCTGAGTTGCTCGGCCGCTGGCGGCAGTCTCAAGTTTGGCTGGATAAAGGTTACGAATGGGTGATGCCGCAGCGCTACAGACATATTTACAGCGATGAAGCTGAGGCTGTTCATCCGCTATTTGTTTTGTTTGAGGAAACGCCGGAACTGATTCAACGGGGTTTGATGGCGGCTGGTTTGCCGTTTGTGGTGGAAAGTTTCGAGTCGGGGAGTGAAGAAGTAGAGGAGGAAGAGTTTCTGGGTAGCGGGGAACTGGGAAGTATTGGTGAAGAGAGTTTTGATTTGTAGGGTGGGTGCGATCGCCTATAGCCATCCTATTGCTTGAAATAAAGTAGATTTTTTTCAACTAACTGCAGAGGGCGCTCTTGGCGCAGAGAAAGAGAAAAGAGAGAAATATTGATGTTTGTGAAGCCCTAAGTGCGTTGTTATACGAAATTCTGGTTAGCTAAGCTGTTTGGCATCTAAAACGCATATTGTATAGTATAATCTAATGATATTTATAAAAAGTCAATGCCTACTAAAAACTTCCTCAGTTCCGAGACAAAGGAAACTCTGCAACAAGCAT
>NZ_JAUBSD010000029.1:0-71611 GCF_036704575.1 Microcoleus sp. K5-D4 | reverse complement strand
CAGCCAACCACGGGGACGACAACCCAGCCAACCACGGGGACGACAACCCAGCCAACCACGGGGACGACAACCCAGCCAACCACAGAGCCATTGCCGATACAGGTTCCGGGTACGAGTCCGAGTTCGAGTCCGAGTCCGACTGCGGGCGCGACAACTCCGAGTCCGAGTCCTTCGATAGTCCCGCTTCCAACTGCGGTGCCCCCAACTCCTCCGCCTTTGGGTGGCGGGCCGACTCCGCCGAGTTTTACATCTCCGACTCCTAACCAGCCGCCGCTCGTGGAAGCGGGCAAGACGGTGACTGGTTTGCAGAATTTGCCTCTGTCTCTGAGCATTTCGGCGCCCAGCGACCCGGAGGGCCAGCCACTGTCGATCGCGGTAGTCGGACTTCCCAATCCTACTTTTGGTCAGGTAATTACGGGTACGAACCCCGTCACCGTGAACCAAAAGCTAACCGTTCAGGATTTACTCGGGCTGAAATTTCAACCTGGAACAAACGTGATCGGGCAAGCCGGTTCTTTCAGCTACAGCGTAGCTGACGACCAAGGCGGCACGGCAGCAGCGTCAGTCGCAATTAACATCAATTCTTTTGATACCTCCGTAACTGTTCCAACTCTCCTGCCGCCGATTGCTGTGGATGACGGCATCGTATTTACCAATACGAATAATTTGCTGCCCACTTTCATCGACGTACTGGCGAACGATTCCAGCCCGCAAAAAGGGACGCTTAGCATTATCAATGTCAGCACACCACAACTGGGGGCAGCTGTAAATCTTGTCTCTCAAGTGCAATTCATCCCCGGCAACGTAGCGGGTACAACTGCTTTCACCTACAGCGTCAGCGACGGATTCGGGACAATTCCGGGCGTAGGTACTGTCACCGTTCAAATCTTGCCTGCAGATAGCGGGCCTAACAATTTAGTTGGGGGTTCTTTGCCGGACAATTTGGACGGTTTGGCGGGCAGCGATACTATTGATGGTCAAGGCGGCAACGATACGATTAACGGCGGTGTGGATAACGACGTGCTCGTAGGGGGCCTCGGCGCAGATACCATGACAGGGGGCGGCGGCAACAATCAATTCCGCTATACCAGCCCTGCACAAGGTGGCCCTGCCTTTGATGCGGCTTCTTCGGCGGCGATCGAGGCTGCGATCGCGGCGGGCGGATACGATGTGATTACTGATTTTAGCGGTCTCGGTGTGCCGATCGCCGATCAGTTTAATTTTGCCCCCGGATTTGCGAATCTCAGCGGTAACACCCAAGTTCTGCTGAATGTGCAGACAACGGTTTCTGCAAATATTCTGGGAGGAAGTGCTTTCTTGTTTGCCTACGATTCCGGTGGCAATACTTACATCATTTATGACGGCAATGGCAATAACCTCACCGGCAGCGATTCTCGCATTTTGGCGAAGTTAAATGGTGTAACTGGGGTTTCTTCTCTTTCGGAATTTGATTTGACGTTTATCTAGGAAGATAAGAGGTTTGAAACCGCAGATAAACGCAGATAAACGCCGATTTTGTTGGCAGTTTATCTGCGTTAATTTTTGTTCACCTGCGGTGAAAAATTAAATCTCATTATCTTCAGGAAACAATCCCAACAAAGAGCCAAGCATAGCACCAAACTTTTAGAAAAATTAGAGGTTTGAAACCGCAGATTAACGCAGATAAACGCCGATTTCCTGGGTACTTTATCTGCGTTAATTTGCGTTCATCTGCGGTGAAAAATTAAATCCGATTATCTTCAGAAAAAAGCCCCAACAAAGGGCCGAGAATAGCGCCGAAAACAAAGCCGCCAGCGTGGGCCCAGTAGGCAACTCCCCCGGATTCCATGCCGACACTTGCCGGGGCATTTAAAGAAGCCAAGCCACTCAATGCTTGCTGTGCAAACCAAAATCCTAGAAAGAAGAAAGCGGGGACTCTGACAGTGGTAATAAAAATTCCCAATGGAAGCAGTGTCAGAACTTTGGCTTGGGGATATCTGAGAATGTAAGCTCCCATGACGCCTGCGATCGCGCCGCTAGCGCCTAGGGAAGGAATGGCAGATGCTGAGGAAAAAAACCACTGAGTTAGTGATGCTAAAACGCCGCAAGTAAGGTAAAAAATTATAAATTTGACGTGTCCTAAACGGTCTTCTACGTTGTTGCCAAAAATCCACAAAAATAACATATTTCCGGCAATGTGGAGAAAGCCTGCGTGCAGGAATTGGGAGCTAATTAGTGTTGTCCATTCGGGAAATGGCGAAACTGGCAGAGCAACCCGACACATATTGCTTAACTGGCAAGGAATTACGGCCCAAGAGTAGAAGAATTGGGTTAATTGTCGATCGCCCAAACTGAGTTCGTACAAAAATACTAATATGTTTGCGGCAACCAGCCCGTAGGTGACATAGGGAGTGATAGTAATGGGATTTTCATCGCGTAAGGGAACCACGGCCTTTTTTCCTCATCAAAATATTGGCAACACAGTAGCGCATTTATAGCCCAGGTGTCTCCTGTCTAAAGGAAGAGGGAACAAGTCAATCGATTTTAGATTTTAGATTTTAGATTTTAGATTTTAGAATTGAAGAAAGCGACTTGACGGATGTATCCGGGGGCTGGTTATCGGATACTAGATTTTTTTTTCTGCACGAATGAACCCGGGGGCTGGTAACGCCCCTGGGTGCCGCAAGCTTCCTTCAAATCCGCCGTATTCCGCTGAAACAAAAATAAAACCCATTTAAGAAAACCCTCCACCTTGCAGTTAGTTGAATATCTGCTTTTTAGTGTTGGGTTTTATTTTACCGCAAAGGCGTATATTATAGGATTGCAGAGCAAGTTTGTAGTTGCGATATTGGTGGGGTTTTAACACCTCAACACAACTACAAACTTATTTGTCCCCTTGCTGATTACATTTTTACAGCGGGGCTAGTCGAAGGTTTAGGCGACTTAATTTCCTGGGAAACTGCACGGGCGCGGAAGATTTTAGCAACGACTTGTTCACACTTAGACAAATCCGATTCTATCTCTGTCAAAATGGCAGTTGACACGGGATCTGTGAACTTCACCCGCAGGTTGTTGACATCGACAACACCGGTTTGCAAATCACCTAGAGTGCTCCGCAGCAAGAACGTTTCATCTGTTCCTTGCATCGAGGCTTTTAATTTAGCGTATTTGTCAGCAATTTGGGCGGGAATTGATGGTTTTTCACCGAAATCGTTGAGGCGTTTTTCGAGAGCGAGGATGTGGTTCTGTTTGTTTTGAATCATTTCTCTCAAGAGCGATCGCAAATCGCTGTCTTGGGTTTTTTCCGCATAATTTTGAAACGCTTCGCAAGCATAGCGTTCCCCTGCGAGGGCGGTATTCAAACCTTTTACGATGTCGCCTTGTGTAGAGCCTCCCCAACCATTAGCTAATTTCCACCATTCTGCATTTGTGTCAGTTTCTTCTGGCAAACCGACTTCTTTTCCGCCGTAACCGAGGCGAGCCATAATTGCCGTGGTAAATATTGCTAAATCTCCCGGTTGGCGGGAAGTTATCAAGTTGCCGTCAACTACTAAAGCTTCGTTAATGTAGTTAGCTCCGGCATTAATCATGTCTGTTTTAATTGCCAAGAAACCAGTCGCATTTTTGCCTTTCAGCAAGTCGGCTTCAATCAAAACTTGCGGGCCGTGGCAAACAGCAGCGACGATTTTTCCTTGCTCAAATGCTTCTCGTACAAAACGTACTGTATTGGGATTAGTCCGCATCATATCGGGAGCCATACCGCCGGGAATTATCACTGAATCGAATTCTGCGGGTACTGCTTCAGTGGTAGTTCCGTCAGCCTGCTGGGCAACTTTTCCTTGTTTCCCTGCATACTTTTCGTTTGTCCGCGAACCGAGGACAACTACTTCAAATCCTGCTTGTTTTAAGGCGTTGTAAGGAACTAGAAATTCCGAATCTTCTACTCCATTTTCGATGAGTATGGCAACTCGTTTGGTGTTGGTGCCGTTATCTGTTGTCATAATCAACTTTCCTCAGACTATCTTTTTATCTAACGCTAAGTGATTGATGGAGTTTTTAGCGTCTTGCTAAAGTGATAAATGAGTTAGTTTTAAAAGGTGTCAGCGTGGGCCTTGAGAGGTATTTTACTGTAATTGTCTCAATGCACGTAAGAAGCTCCATTAATGTCGATCGTAGTCCCGGTAGCGTGTGCAGCTAAACCCGACGCTAAAAACGCGATAACATTGGCAACATCTTGAGGAGGAGCGATTTTGCCGATCGGGATATCGCGAATAATATCAGCTTCACCGAACTCCTGAATAAACTGATTAGACATTTCTGTACTGACAAATCCCGGTGCAACTGTAAATGCCAAAATATTATCAGCCGCAAACCCTCTAGCAATGCTGCGAGTTAAAGCAACAATAGCACCTTTAGAAGCGGCGTAGTGCAGATAATTCGGGTCATCGCCGCGAAAAGCAGCGCGACTTGCTATATTAATAATTGTGCCTACTCTGCGAGTTTGAAAATGCAGGATAGATTCGCGGCACAAATCGGCAACGGCAACTAAATTTACTTGTAGAGTTTGCTGCCAAGCTGAAGACCAAATATCGAACTCGTCCTCTATACCCGCTGACTGCATAATCCCCGCATTATTAACTAAAATATCAATATGACCGCGCCATTTTAAAGCATCTCGCCACAAAGTCGAGGCCGCGTTTTCCACCCTCAAATCCGCTGCCAATAAATAACAGCGATCGCGCCCAACACTTCCTGCGATCGCTTCAGCTTCTTTCTGACTGCGAAAGTAATGCAAAATTACCTCGGCCCCAGCATTAACCAGAGTCCGCACCGTCACTGCACCAATCCCTTTCGAGCCACCAGTTACTAAAATTACCTTTCCGGTTAAATCAATCATTTCTCTATCTCTTTTCTCTTTCTCTGCCCCCTCAGCACCCTCTGCATTTAATAAAAAGAATAAATCTCCTTCACATATGAAATAGAATTGCTATATGATACAGCACATTCCATGCAATGTGTATGCCATTTCATCAAGCTGATGGATATCTGCAATAGACTTCTCCAAAAACTTCCAAATCCTTTTCCATGTGGATTTCTATTGGAAATATAGCCACTGCTGAAAGCACTATAGCTTTTTTGTCCTTAAACTCGATATAGCTCTTCTCAGGTAGATGAGGTATGACTGACAACTTATATAACGACTAAAGAAGAGGGCTAAAGCCCAACTACGTACCTCATTTACTTGAGAACCGCTATAACTACAGTGGATTCGGCAGCAGAGGTCGAATTAACTCCATAATTCGATCAGAATTAAAATTATTGATATAATCGGTTAGTGCTTGAGCCAAACTTGCTTTGGATTCTGGAATTTGTCCAATTAATTCATTCATAACTTCGGTATCGAGATAGTAAGCGGCTTGATACATTTGTTCTAACCACTGAGGGGACATCATGGATAGATCTTCTCCAGACACCGTTTCAACTAATTGTTTTTGTGGAGTTTGTTCTACGACTTCGTAGATATATTGCACTGGCAAATATTTAGCGATTTTGTCAAAGATGTCTCTCTGCTGAAATGGCTTGCTTATAAAGTCGTTAAAGCCAGCCATAACAACTTTCTCTCGCTCTTCTTCAAAAATACTGGCAGTTAAAGCAATAATGACAGTTTCTTTGCTCTGAGGGCGTTCTCTAATATATTTACTAGCTGTGTAGCCATCCACGATCGGCATTCGTAGATCCATCAGAATCAGGTGCGGCCGCCAACTCTCCCACAGCGAGAGTGCCTCCACTCCCTGTTTTGCTTCTCTCACCTCAAAACCAACCGAGGTAATGAACTCGACTAACAAGCGACGATTGTCTTCTAAATCTTCAACAATAAGAATGCGGTAAGTCGGTTGTCCGGGAGCTAAACCAATTACTCTTTGATTACTTGATTCTGGGGGTAAGGAGTCTGCTTGAGGTAACTGTACAGGAATCTCAAACGAAAAAGTGCTACCTCGGCGCAAAGTGCTTTTAACGCGAATTTGACCGCCCATGAGTTTGACGAGTTTTTGACTGATGGCTAAACCAAGCCCACTACCTTGACTCAAATTATTCCCAGCTTGCGTTTGCACGAAAATCTTAAATAATTTATCAATTTCTTTGGGCGCAATTCCCACGCCTGTATCCTCAACTTCAAAACATAGGTGACAAGATGTTTTGTCTCTTTGTGTTGCTCTTACCCGTAGGGTGACGCTTCCTTTGTTGGTAAACTTAATCGCATTACCGAGCAGATTGACAAGGACTTGGTAGAGTTTTTTATTGTCGCTATGCACAAATCTAGGAATGTCGGGAGCTAGATCGAAAATTAGTTGCAATTCTTTAGATTGGACTTTAACTTGGAACATTTCTTCAATAGAAGCCAGCAAATTTGTCAAACCAAAGTCAGAAAGATTGAGTGTCATCCGTCCGCTCTCTATTTTGGATAAATCTAAAATATCGTTAATCAAGTCCAATAAATGTCTACCGCTACGATTGACAATCTGTAAACGTTCTTGAATAGAAGGAGTCAGATTTCTCTCATAGCTCATCAATTGCGTGAATCCCAAAATTGAGTTGAGGGGGGTGCGGAGTTCGTGGCTCATATTGGCGAGGAAGACAGTCTTGGCTTGGTTTGCTTCATTTGCCTGATGAAATTCCAACTCAGCTTGTTTGCGATCGCTAATGTCAATTAAATATCCCAAGATTTCTACTGGTGTACCTGAATTATCTCGAATTAGCCTAAGCTGACTGAGCATCCAGCGATAAACCCCATCGGAGCGACGAAAACGGTATTCGTGTAAATAAAAATCATTAACCAATACATTTGGTAAGTCATTAAGTACGGGTTCTACATCATCTGGGTGTAAGTGATTCACCCAAAATTTAGAATCTTCTAAAAACTCGCTGCTTTCGTAGCCCAATATATCTTTGATATTTTCGCTGATGAACGTGGCTCCATAATCGCCAGCAGGTTTACTGCTAGAAATGACCACGGGGCTGTAGTTTAGAAGAAAATTGAGGCGATTTGTGGTAGCTTGTAAGGCTTGCTCAGCCAGTTTTAGCTCTGTTGCGTCCTCCTGAACGGCAACATATACAGTTCCGTATTCAGGATGCTCAAACCTGGATGTATGAACTCTGCACCAAAAGAGAGTTCCATCTTTCTTTCTATTGTGGACTTCATATTTCGCTTCGCCAGTCTGTTCAATTTGAGTGACGATATCTAGAACGGTTACATCTGGTGTAAAATTTGTATCGACATAATTCAAGACACCAAGGGCTTGACCTGCGAGTTCGTCCTCTGTGTAGCCAAACATAGCGTCAAAGGTAGGATTGGTGTAGACGAGCATGAGGTCTGAGGCTTTGATTAAACACACTCCTCCTGCCATGTTATTCATGATAACGCTTTGAAGCTCTAGCGTCTTTTGAGCTTCTTTTCGAGCGGTAATGTCTTGGATCTGAGCAATAAAATGCAGTGGATTTCCCTGTCCATCTTGTACTAGCGAGCCATCAAGAAGAATCCAAATAATATGTCCTTGTTTATGAAAATACCGTTTTTCCAGTTGGTAAGTTGAAATTGTTCCTGCTAATAGTTGATTTGCATAACTAAGATCCGCGTCTAAATCATCAGGATGGGTAATGTCTTGGAAAGTTAACGCTAACAACTCTTCTGAGGAGTAGCCAAGAATCTGACATAAGGCAGGATTGACTTTAACCCAGTGCCCATCAAGTGAAACGATCGCCATCCCGATAGAGGCATCTTCAAACGCATGGCGAAACTGCTCTTCACTGTTTCGTAAAGCCATTTCAATTTGTTTGCGATCGCTAATATCGCGCATAATAACAGTAAATACCGTTTCGTCTCCCATTTCCAGCTTAGAAATAGAGGCTTCAGCCGAAAACTGCGTTCCATCTTGACGACGACCCAAAATCTCGCCTCGTTCTCCCATCCTTCGCGCTCTGGTAGAAGACTGTGCAAATTGTTTGATATGCTGCGGATGTGCATCTCTAAACTGTTCTGGCAGCAGTAAATTCAGTGGCTTCCCTAAAATATCCTCAATTTTATAGCCAAACATCTTTTCGGCCCCTTGATTAAACAGGGTAATGCGTTGAGTGCGATCGACTGAAATAATTGCATCATTGGCGATTTCTAGAATTCCCGCAAAACGAGCCTGCGATTTTTGTAAAGCATCTGTTCGTTCAGCCACAAGAATTTCTAAAGTTTCGTTAAGTTTTTTAATTTCTTTTTCCGCTTTTTGGCGCCTGTAATCTATCTGGTTTAAAGAGCGAGCCGTCCCCAAGATGAGAATTGAGAACGTGACAACCATAACAGTTGAACGCAATGTATAGCCAAAATTAACGTTATACCAGCCTAAATTTTGTCCCTGAAGAGTCAACCAGTTCAGTGTCACGGGAAAGATTGTCCCCCAAGGCAGCAACCACCGAACCATTACTCCGCCCACCAGAGGACTGTTTACTACTTGCATTAATCCTTGTTTGGGGCGGAGCCATAAAATTCCTCCATAGAGGATGAAAAAGGTGGCGATCGTGTTTACGGGTTGAGTCGTCGTAATTGTGGCCAAACGTTCAAGAACATCGACATGGAATAGGTGCGCAAATAAAGCTAGTAAAGAAATTAAAGTTGCAACACTACTAAAAATCTGAGCAAACCAAGTATCGCGTTGGGAATTTTGCCCTAATAGTAAGAGTGCTAGTCCCATCAGCACAAAATTTAGGGCGGTATTTACTGCCATTCTTCCCGGATAAGGAGTCGCTGAAGATACGAAATCTGGGAAAAGCCACTGATCAATACCCAGCTTCCAACCAAAAATATACTGGCTCAGCGTCAGCAAACCGATGATGATTATGAATCCTGCCATCCCTTGAGCGATGCGATTTTGCAGTCGGGTTCTTTGGTACTGCAACAATCTCAAAGACACTCCAGCCAGCAAAAAGCAAATTGCCGTGTTTGCTTTCATGGTCGAACCCATACCGGGAAAACCGCTTTTGAGTAGCGAGATGTCAAATTGCCAACCCAGTAGCACGAGACACCCGATCGCCATGACGAGTAGACTTGCCATTTGAGAAATCCGCTTGTTCATAAATCGGCTGCTGGGGTTGAAATACTCTTCTTCTGATGTTAGGCGAAGCGAAGAAGGGCAACCACGGGGGGACTGCCCCTAACCGAACTATTCAGATTGTGTAGGGCTGCGCCCCCTTGCCACCCCAATATATCGGGGATCGCAGGACTTCTTTCTGCGTAAAGTGAGCTTGATAGGCTAATAATTCAACTATACTATTTGTGCATATGTTTATAGTCGTCTAGCAAAAAACTAGGGAAATCAGTATGATTATCGATAGAACTAGCGATAGGGTTAGCGAGCGAGCTACAAACTACCGAGGCAATATTTTAATTGTTGACGATCTGCCTGATAACCTGCGTCTACTCAGGGATACTTTGAGGGAAGAGGGTTATAAAGTTCGCAGTGCTATAACAGGGTCAATGGCGATCAGAGCGGCCCAATCACCATCGACAGAGTTAATCTTACTAGACATTAAATTGCCTGATATTGATGGTTATGAAGTTTGCCGACAATTAAAATCTGACGAGAGCACCGCAGACATTCCAATAATTTTTTTGAGTGCGCTAAATGAAACTTTTAATAAGGTGCAAGGGCTTGCTGCTGGAGGGGTAGATTATATTGCTAAGCCATTTCAAGTGGAAGAAGTATTAGCTCGTGTCGAAACCCACCTAACGATCCGAAGGCTGCAACAAAGACTCCAAAAGCAGAATATACGTCTCTTGATAGAAATTGAAGAACGGCAACGTCTCGAAGAGTCTCTCTTTGCCGAAAAGGAATTGGCTCAAGTGACACTGCAATCCATTGGCGATGCGGTCATTACTACTGATGCCCAAGGTAGGGTGAAATATTTCAATCCTATAGCTGAGCGACTGACAGGCTGGAAAACTCAGGAGGTTCAAGGAGTTCCTTTCTCTACAGTCTTCCTAATTGTTGATCAAGTAACGCGAGAGCCAGTAGAGAATCCTATAAACAAGGCTCTATTAGAGCAGCGAATTGTCACCTTAGCTAACAATACTATTCTGATTGCCGATGATGGAACCGAGTATCCCATTGCTGACTCGGCAGCACCTATTCGAGACCGCCAAGGTCAAATTATCGGGGCAGTAATCGTCTTTCATGATGTTACTGAATCGCGCTATCTCACCCGTCAACTATCTTGGGAAGCCAGTCACGATGCCCTAACGGGGTTAATCAACCGTCGAAGATTTGAGCAGCACCTAGTTGAGGCGCTCGCCTCTGTTAAAGATACCAATGAGCAGCACGCTCTCTGTTATTTAGATTTAGATCAGTTCAAAGTCGTTAACGATACCGTAGGTCATATTGCTGGCGATGAGCTACTGCGCCAAATCACCGCACTTATTCAACAGGGAGTCCGTGCTCATGATATGCTGGCTCGCTTGGGAGGTGATGAATTTGGTATTTTGCTCACTCAATGTTCGCTCTCTCAAGCAACTCAGATTGCGGAAAACCTCAAAGACCTAGTGCATCAGTTTCGGTTTATTTGGAATGGCAAAACCTTTATCATCGGAGTCAGCATTGGAGTTGTTGCTATTGACAAAACCAGCCAAGATTTGAGGGAGCTTCTGGGATCGGCTGATGCAGCTTGTTATGCCGCCAAAGCCAGAGGCCGCAACTGTGTTCATATTTATAGTCTAGATGATAGCGAACTAATTAAACAACGTGGTGAGAGGCAGTTGATTTCCCAAATCAGCCGAGCGCTGGAAACCAATCGTTTCTGTCTCTACTACCAAAAGATTGTCTCTATTACCTCTAAACCATTAGTAGAGCATTATGAGATTTTGCTCAGAATGCTGGACGAAAATGGAAAAATAGTATCTCCCAATGAGTTTATTCCCGCCGCCGAGCGTTACGGCTTGATAACTGAGATCGATTGTTGGGTAATCGAAACTTTTTTCTCTAATTATCACAAATTGCCGGAGAAAGATGTTCTTAGCAAAGGCTTGTATACGATCAATCTTTCTGGGGCTAGCATTAGTAACAATCAGTTTCTGAGATTTTTAATCGAACAATTTTCTCGCTACCAAGTCCCCCCACAAAGCATTGGCTTTGAAATCACCGAAACCGCAGCGATCGCAAACTTTGAGCAAGCCAGATATTTCATGAGCGAACTCAAAAAAATTGGCTGTTGCTTTGCTTTAGATGATTTTGGCAGTGGGTTGAGTTCCTTTGCGTATCTGATAAATTTACCAGTTGATTATCTAAAAATTGATGGTGCTTTTGTCAAGAATATTAGTCATAATTTGATTTCTCAAGCGCTGGTGGAAGGCTTTAATCGTATTGCCCATGCGATGAATCTTGAAACTATAGCTGAGTTTGTCGAAGACGAGGCTATCTTAGAAAAATTGCGGGAGATTGGAGTAGATTATGCTCAGGGTTATGGGATCGCCCGCCCCGTCCCTATTAATTTTAATCGCTAGCCATCGCACTGGGCCAGCGAACCCATTGCCTCACGCCTGCGCCTTGTCTAGAGGCCTCCAAGAGTCGATCGCCCGCTGCTACAAGGCTAGCTCAATTTGCTGTGTCACATTTAGATCGAATGTGCTGTAATTGTAAAGGATTGAATGTTCTATTGGAAATAAACCGGAAAATTTGCCATGAAAGCAGTTGCGTTCGATCGCTACGGTTCAGCCGAGGAATTGCAATACCGAGAGTTGGAAAAGCCGATCGCCAAATCCAACGAATTGTTAGTACGAGTTCGCGCTAGCAGCGTCAATCCCGTAGACTGGAAAATCCGGCAAGGACACCTGCAACTATTAACAGGATTTAACTTTCCTCGAATTGTCGGTTCTGACATATCAGGAGTTGTCGTGGAAGTCGGCCGGGAAGTCACTAAATTTCAACCCGGAGATGAAGTTTATACTTTCTTAAATCCCATCAGTGGGGGTGCTTGCGCCGAATACGCGGTCGTGGCAGAATCGGATGCAGCAATTAAACCGAAAAACATCACTCATGCAGAAGCAGCAGCAGTACCGATCGCAGGTTTAACTGCTTTGCAATCGCTCAGGGATTTGGGTAAAATTCAAGCAGGAAATAAAGTATTAATTAACGGCGCTTCCGGCGGAGTCGGCACTTTTTCCGTGCAAGTTGCGAAAGCAATGAATGCGGAAGTAACGGGAGTTTGCAGTGCTAAAAATAGAGAATTGGTCAAGAGTTTGGGAGCCGATTTTGTCCTGGATTACGAAGAAATTGACTTTACTCAACAAACCGATAAATATGATATAATTTTAGATGCTGTCGGGACAAGAACATTTGCTGAATGCGAAAAAGTGCTGCAACCAGAGGGAATTTATATATCGACTTTGCCAAGTTTCGAGAACCTCGCACCGATGTTAACGAGCTGGTTTATATCGGGTAAAAAAGCTAAATTCATTCTAGCCAATGCCAACCCCAGCGATTTAGGGGCTTTGCGGGAGTTAATAGAATCCGATAAAGTTGAGCCGATTGTCGATCGCACTTACAGCTTAGCAGAAGTAGCAGCAGCCCACGCTTACAGCGAAACCGGCCGCGCGATCGGCAAAATTGCGATCGTGATTGAATAATCAAGGCACGGCACGGGTTTTGACACCGCTACACGGATTAATTATCGATCGTTCCTTCTGCTGCTGAAGTCAGAATAAAGAATGAAGAAGGAAGTCGGAGCAAATATGAAATAACTATTCTCAATTTCCAATTGCCAATTAATTACCCATTTCCAATTACCCATTACCAATTACCCATTCCCTATGACTTCTCCCTCAAACTTGGAGACATCCGAACAAGGTTCCGACAACAACCTCGAAGCAATTAGCTCCGAAAACAGCATTGCACCAATCGCCGGCGGTGCGATGGGTTCCCGCAACTTAGAAAACGAATTTCTCGACGAACTTCCCGATGAAGTTGAGATGTCTTTATTCGAGCATTTAGAAGAATTGCGTATGCGACTTTTCTACTCGCTAATTGCAGTAGTAATCGCTGTAATCGGTTGCTTTTTGACAGTAAAACCCATCGTGCAACTGCTAGAAGTACCGGCCGGCCCCGTCAAGTTTCTGCAACTAGCTCCCGGCGAGTATTTCTTTGTTTCTATCGAAGTAGCCGGATACAGCGGTTTGCTGCTCGCCACTCCGTTTATTTTTTACCAGATAGCGCTGTTTGTTCTCCCCGGCTTGACTCGCAAAGAACGCAGGTTGCTGGGGCCGGTGTTTTTCGGTTCGAGTTTCCTATTTTTGGGCGGTTTAGTATTTGCTTACATCGCTCTGATTCCGGCGGCGCTTAACTTCTTTGTTACCTATGGGGCGGATGTTGTAGAGCAGTTGTGGTCGATCGACAAATACTTTAAATTTGTACTGCTGTTAATGTTCAGCACCGGCTTAGCTTTTCAAATCCCGATCGTCCAAGTATTGCTCGGCGTTTTGGGCATAGTTTCTTCTAACCAAATGCTCTCCGGCTGGCGGTATGTAGTCTTGGGAGCGGCAGTTTTGGGAGCGGTGTTAACGCCTTCTACTGACCCTTTAACGCAAAGTCTTTTAGGAGGTGCGGTGCTGAGCTTGTATTTTGGCGGGGTTGGTTTGGTGAAGCTTTTAGGACGATGAGAATTAAGAATAGCAGACAATGTAAAAGTTAGCGCACATCTGAATTTTAAAATTGTCTGCTATTTTTAGCCGAGATTGGGATTGTTGTCAACTTATCTTAAAAACATTGCTTCAGCTATTTTGAGGGCGAATTCCCTATTTACTTAAGTAAGCTGATAAATATTGTGTAAAGCTAAGCTTCTCAGCTATTTGAGTAAGTTGATTGTTTTATATGATAATCTTTGCTGATTTAGTATCTGTTGGATAAGTATTTAAAATAAAATATAAAATTCACATTAGCAAAGTTTAGTGTTAGGTGTCTGGGGTCAAGGTTTTGAGGCTTAATTCACACTATTCTTTAGGCGATCGGGCTGGCAATCATAAGTTATTTTAATGATTTAGTTTTTAAGGTTTACATGAAGATTTGACACAAGCTGATCCTTAGTATTCAATTTAGAGATAACATACCAACACAGTGAAATTACTGAACAATAATCTAAAACCTCCGCAATAAAGTCAAGCTGGCTCGCTGAAGTTTAGCTAGATATTTTGAGTGTCTGGCCTACCTAAGATAAGAGAATTTTTGGTTTTTTGGGTTGATTTTTTAGTAAATTCACTTTAAAAATCCACACTGTAAATTTTTACCTTCTTGACGGTTTCAGTTTATTAATATGCAGAGGAAATTAAATACATGACAATAATCTCTAGCACAACATCGGGCACTTCAGGCCCTGACTACTTAGCTGACTACTTATCCAACCCTTTTAGTTCCTCTTTTAGCAACGACTTTCTTGATGGTTTGGCTGGCAATGACACTCTCGATGGTGGTCTGGGCTGTGATAGTCTCGATGGTGGAAGTGAAGATGACCTCCTCTATGGTGGAAGGGACGATTATCCTTCCGACGTTAATACTCTGCTTGGTGGACTTGGCAATGACAGTCTCTATGGAGGAGGCAAAGCTTATGACTTGCTCGACGGCGGAGCAGGCAATGATTATGTGCTTGGTGACTACAGTGGCAATATTAGAGAGCAGCCAACAATTGGTAACGATGACACGCTCTACGGTGGAGAAGGAAATGACACTCTTAGCGGTTGGCGTCTTAGTGACATTCTATATGGCGGAGTTGGCAACGATCAACTCGAAGGCGGCTTCGAGAACGATTTGCTCAATGGCGACGATGGCGATGACACTCTGTCTGATGGCAGTGATCTCTTAGGTTATGGTGGTTCCCCAGCAACCAACGGCCACGACACTCTCAACGGCGGCAGGGGTAATGACTATCTCGATGGCGGGCTTGGCAATGACTTGCTCAATGGAGGGGATGGCATCGACACAGTATCGTACATAGGTGCGAGAAGTGGTATCAATCTACAGTTGGCGCCTATTGGCGACGGGTCTGGGTTAGGTCGGGCTCTCGATGGATTTGGCGGTATAGCATTCACGGGGAGGTCCCGGCACCCGATCGTAATAGAGAACGGTGTAGACTCACTATCTGGCCTTGAAGTCGTTATCGGTTCTAACTTCGACGACACCTTAGTTGGCGGGATCGGCAATGAAACGCTCTTGGGCGGGCGCGGTAATGACTCTTTGTCGGGTCGTGCTGGCAATGACTGGCTCAATGGAGAAGATGGCATCGACACAGTATCGTACAGCGATGCAGGAATTGGCGTCTATCTCCAGTTGGGGGCTGTCGGTGACCAGTCTGGGTTAGGTCGGGCTTCCGACGGGTTCGGTGGCGTAGACTCGCTCTCCGGCCTCGAAGTAGCGATCGGTTCTAGGTTTAACGATACTCTGCTTGGCGGATACGGCAGCGAAACGTTGATTGGCGGGGGGGGCGACGACTTGTTGTTTGGCTTGAGCGGTGATGACTATCTGGTTGGTGGCAGGGGCGCTGACAAGTTTAGGCTTTGGAGGAGTTCGGGAATAGATACTATTGCTGACTTCAAACAAGGTGAAGATAAACTTTTGGTACGTTCTACCGCTCCGTCTCCCGCTCCGTCTCCCGCTCCGTCTGAACAAATTCCGTTTAAAGACATAACTTCTAAGTCTGTGAGTAATGGTTTAGATATCGATACCGGGATTTTTCAGAATGGCCAAATCATCGGAATTCTGAAGGGAGTTCACACAATCACCGCCAGTGATTTGATTACTGGCTGATTGTATTATCTGCGTTGATCTGCGCTTATCTGCGGTTAAGAATTCCAAGTTATTCTGCCTGCTGCTTCAGCAAAATATACCGCAGATAAACACAGCACAAAAATATATCGACTCGCAGCAAAAAAATATAGAGACGCGATCGCCCGCGCCTCTATAATTACTAAAAGTTAAAATTCCACACCAAAGTTTTGTCAAAACTTTGACTACATTCGGAACTGTTCGACTTCGGGAGTATAGCCGATCGGCAAAACGTAATCCAGATTCTCGTGGGGACGAGCAATTATGTGATACGATAGCAACTTTCCGCCATCGACCTTTTTAACTGATTCAATTCCAGCAGCAACGGCTGCTTGCACTTCAGAAACATCTCCTCGCACTATAATTGTCCAGTAGGCGCGGGTTATTTTCTCATAGCGAACTAAAGTAACACGGGCTGCTTTCACCATTGAGTCCGCAACTTCTACTGCAGCGGGAAATCCTAAGACTTCAACCATTCCCAGTGCAACACCCATTACAACATTCTCCTAAGTTTCACAAGATATCTGACCTTCATTGTATGTGAAATTGTTGACAGAAATTGGTTCGGATGATTTTGGTAAGCTAGAAGTCCGATCGCCGAAAATTTAAAAAGCCTCTAAAAAGCCCCAGAAACTGTTGTCGCTTTAAATCCCACAGTTGGGCGCGCGCAGCAAAGCCCGCCACACAAGACTTTGAATCAAAACACCTGTGCAAATTAGATGCGCCACAGCTTAGTTTCTCACCAGCGGCAACTCGTATGACAAGCTCGCCGATCGATTTTCGGGACTTTGGGCTCAACTAATCCAGCCGCGGCGCGACACAAAACTTTAGGGAACTCCGCCAGATCCCGGCTGTGGAGTCAATCTAAAATCTAAAATCTAAAATCTAAAATCGACGGAGTGATTCAAAACTCGTCTAGCAACCACTCGGAGGCTCTTTCACCCAAATCTAGAGGAACGCTGACAGCTTTACCCAAGCGCGGGCGATCGCGAGTAGTTACGATATATTCTCTCACCTGTTCTGTGCTCCCCCAGCCGTTGAGGTAATTGGCCACCGCATCCAAATGCTCGAAATAATCAGCCTCCGTCATCGGAAAAGATGCCTGTTCTAGATATTTCCACATAACTTGCACAAAAATCTTGCCCCGCGTTCGCCGCAATCTGATATCGTAAGACTTTCCCCATTTTTCTAGCAGTAGCTGGTGTAAATCCTGGCCCGTCATGGTTGCTCCTGAGTTAATCCATTAAACAATAAAAGACAAAGTTCAAAAAATGTAATAATACTCTAATAAAGGCTGGAAGGCGCATTCTTAAAAGGAATTTTCGCGGCCTAAAATTTGTGCGAGCAGATTAACGGCAATTATCCTCCTTCCTCTGCACGTACAGGTTCGCTAACAGCTAACAAACAAACGTAACTTAAAACCGTAAAGGCAGGTCATGGCTCAATCTTCTGCTGGAAATCCCGATGTCCCCGATATGGGGCGTCGCCAATTTATGAATTTGCTGACGTTCGGTACAGTCACAGGTGTGGCACTGGGCGCACTCTATCCCGTTGTCCAATATTTTGTTCCTCCGTCGAGTGGGGCAGTTGGGGGCGGAGTGACAGCTAAAGATGCTTTGGGTAACGACATCATCGTTAGCGAATATTTGGCTTCGCACCCTGCGGGCGATCGCAGCTTAGCCCAAGGTCTCAAAGGCGACCCCACCTATGTTGTGGTGAAAGAAGACCAATCTATCGCCGACTACGGCATCAATGCAGTCTGCACTCACTTGGGTTGCGTCGTGCCTTGGAATGTTAGCGAAAACAAGTTTATCTGTCCTTGCCACGGTTCTCAATACAACAATGAGGGCAAAGTGGTACGCGGCCCCGCGCCTTTGTCTCTGGCCCTGGCCCACGCCACTGTCGCAGATGACAAGATCGCTTTTACAACTTGGACAGAAACTGATTTCCGCACCGGCGAAGCACCTTGGTGGTCTTAAACTATTTTGGATTTTAGATTTGAGATTTTAGATAGGGGGTGAATGGTGAAAACCACAGATAAGTGCATCCCTAAACCAGTCTAATAATCCAAAATCCAAAATCCAAAATCCAAAATCCAAAATCCAAAATCCAAAATTGTCTGACCTTTGAGATTGAATACTCTAATGCCACAAACTAATTTATCTGCGATATTTCGCCGCAGTGCCAGGACGATCGCGAAAACAGCCTTAATTGCGATCGCAGCTGCAGGATTTTTCCTCACCAGCGATATCGCACTTCCCCAAGCAGCATTTGCTTACCCTTTCTGGGCTCAGCAAACAGCACCCGCTACTCCCCGCGAAGCAACAGGCCGGATTGTTTGCGCTAACTGTCACCTCGGTGCAAAACCGACTGAAGTTGAAGTACCGCAATCTGTTTTGCCAGATACGGTGTTTGAAGCTATTGTCAAAGTTCCCTACGATACTAACGTTCAACAAGTTGGCGGCGACGGCAGCAAAACCGGCTTGAATGTCGGCGCAGTTGTGATGTTGCCCGAAGGTTTCAAGATTGCTCCCGCTGACAGAATTCCCGAAGAAATGAAGGAAAAAGTCGGCGATCTTTACTTCCAACCTTACAGCGAAACCCAAGAAAATATTGTTTTAGTGGGCCCACTGCCGGGAGAACAATACAAAGAATTGGTATTCCCCGTTTTGTCGCCGAATCCGGAAACAGACAAGTCGGTTCACTACGGCAAATACCAAATTTATGTTGGTGGCAACCGCGGCCGCGGTCAGGTTTATCCTACTGGCGAAAAGAGCAATAATACTGTTTACAATGCTTCGGTAGCTGGCACCATTTCTAAGATTGCTCAACCTGAAGATGGCGGTTATCAAGTGACAATTCAACCTGCCGAAGGTGCAGCGGTTGTTGATACGATTCCTGCAGGCCCAGAACTGATTGTTTCCGAAGGACAAACAGTTGCAGCAGGCGAACTTTTGACCAACAATCCTAATGTGGGCGGCTTCGGTCAAAAAGACGTGGAGATTGTGCTGCAAAGTGCCGATCGCGTTAAAGGATTGATGGCTTTCGTGGCTATAACCATGCTGGCTCAAATTATGCTCGTTCTCAAGAAGAAACAGGTCGAAAAAGTTCAAGCTGCTGAAATGAATTTCTAAACGCGGCTGTAATTAGTTGGGTAAGGTACTCTGTGTACACCCAACTATTAGGTAAGTAGGGCGGGGAATACCCGCCTTATTGTTTGATAAATAACCAGTAAAATAATGTCAATTGATGAGAAAATAGTTGAAGTAGGCCCGCTGCAATGGTTTTATCGGGAAACAAATCCGGTTAACGAAACTGGTAAACCGCCCGTACTGCTGCTGCACGGTTTGCCGTCCCAGAGTTTTACCTGGACTGTAATGATGCCGGATTTGGCGGCCCAGGGATTTAGATCGATCGCCCCTGATTGGGTGGGTTACGGGCGATCGGCAAAACCAGACAAGCGCGACTTTGCCTACACTCCCGATGCTTTTGTTGACGCCCTCGCTGGCTTTATTCAAGCTATAGAATTAGAGCGCTTTTCCCTCGTTGTCCAAGGATTTTTAGCTTCAGCCGGCATTCAATACGCTTTACGCAATCCCGATAAAATTGAGCGTTTAGCCATCATAAATACACCAGTTTCACCAGATATCAAATTGCCTTGGAAAATGCAGCAGTTGGGGCTGCCTTTTATTGGCGACATGATGACGCAAGACCCGCTTTTGGTTGACAGAACTCTCGAAGGCGGCAGCCGGCAGACAATATCAGACAAGGATTTAGATGTTTACCGCCGCCCGTTTTTGAAGAGTTCGGATGCAGGTCGATCCCTGATGAATACTGTCCGCAATATTCAATTGCCCCAGTCAATGGCCGAAATTGAATCCGGCTTGAAAGCATGGACTCGACCAACTTTATTTGTGTGGGGTTTGACAGATCCTTGGCTGAGTGTTGAACCTGCTAAAAAGCTAGTCGGTTCCCTGCAAAATGCAGAGTTAGTCACACTGGAACAAGCGGGGCATTATCCTCAAGAACATTGGTCAGAAAAAGTTGGCGATGCTGTGATAACTTTTCTGCGCCGCCAGGAGGTAAAATAATATTTTGTACATAACTCTCGGTGCTAGGTCAGTGAACCAGCTCCTCGCCGAGCTGCATTTCCAGGCAGAGCCTGAGAACGAGAAATCTAAAATCTAAAATCTAAAATCGATATGACTCGTCCCCGTTCAATTTTTGCCTTGATGATGGCGTTTTTGATGGCATTTCTGGTTAGTTGCAGCAGTGTCGAAGCAAAAGTTCCAACGACTTACACAGCAGCTCAGACCCAGCAAATTCAGCGCTATGTTCCTACTCTGACAGAGTTCCGCTCGCGCATGGATAAACTGGGCACCCTAATTCAAAAACGGAATTGGGTTGACACCAGAACTTACATTCACGGGCCTCTAGGCGACTTGCGGAACACCATGAAAACCGTCTCTGCGAGTTTATTGCCTAGTGCTCAACAACAAGCTGTTGATTTAACTAAGAGTTTGTTTACCGATTTGGTTAACATTGATCTTGCTGCTAAAGAGCTTGACTATGCAAAAGTCACGGCCAGCTATCAAAAAGCTGTCAATGATTTCGATACCTTCTTGCAGCTAATTCCTAAAGCTTCATAGCTTGGGGTTTGTAGGCTTGGCAATTGATGGGTGTCAAATTAAGACTGAAACCCATAATAAATATCGCTTGTAGTCAAGTCTAGCTCCCCCCTAACCCCCCTTAGTAAGGGGGGAAAAGAGTATTCAAACTCCACCTTAAAAAGGGGGGCAGAGCATTCAAAGTCCCCCTTATTAAGGGGGATTTAGGGGGATCTAGACTTTGACACAAACGATAAAAACAGAGGGTTTTACTGTTGATTTGACACGCTTTGCGCTCAGAACCCTACGAAAAACTTCTATAAAATATAAAATATAAAATCTAAAATCTAAAATTGAATGGTTCGCGTTGCAATTATTGGTTGCGGTATTGTTGGGGCTTCGATCGCCTTTGAACTAAGTCAATTCCCCGAACTGAAAGTTACTGTGTTCGACAAACAGCCGCCGGCCCAAGGTTCTACTGGCGCGGCACTCGGTGTTTTGATGGGAGTTATCAGCCACAAAACTAAGGGTAGAAATTGGCAGTTGAGGGAAACCAGCCTTCAGCGCTACGAAACTTTGATTCCCGAATTGGAAGCAGTTACGGGGCGAAAAATTTCTTTTAACAAACAAGGAATTTTGATGCTTTGTTCGGAGGGAGAGGATTTAAGTAAGTGGGAAAAATTGATAGCAACTCGCCGTTCTCAAGGTTGGCAATTGGAACTTTGGGATGTGGAACGAGTGCGCGAACTCTGTCCTCATCTCTCTTTAAACGATCGCATTATTGCTGCGATTTATTCGCCTCAAGACCGGCAAGTCGATCCGACGGCGCTAACTTTGGCTTTGGTTGATGCTGCTGAACGAAATGGGGTGATTTTTGAGTTTGGCGTGCGCGTTGAAGCAGCGGAGATTGCTGCTAGTTTAAAGTTCGATCGACTAATTGTGGCGGCTGGTTTGGGTTCTGCTGCTGTGACTGCATCGTTAAATCAGTTGGTTGACATTCGCCCGGTGTTGGGACAAGCGCTGCATTTGCGATCGGCAAAGCCTTTAGGAAACCCTGATTTTAGGCCGGTAATTACTTGCGATGACGTTCACATTGTGCCTTTGGGCGATCGGGAATTTTGGGTGGGGGCGACGGTGGAGTTTTCCGAAAATGACGGGGAAATTCAGGCGAATGCTGATATGTTGGGGCAAGTGATGGCGAGGGCGAGATCACTTTGTCCCGCCTTAGCAGAAGCTGAAATCATCAGGAAATGGTCAGGATTGCGCCCGCGGCCGGAAGGGCGGCCGGCCCCAATTATCGAGACGCTTCCCGGTAACGATCGCGTTTTGATCGCCAGCGGCCACTATCGCAACGGTGTTCTGCTGGCCCCTGCAACCGCGCGATCGATTCGAGAAATGATTTTGCAATAATTAATAAATGTTAATACAATCAAGATAGCAATTCATATCTTACAGCTAAATATGTCCGACAAACCTTTAGGTAAACCCCGCTCTTTGTGGCGAGTAATTTTGCTGTCTGGAGTCAGCTTGCTGCTATATTACGGATGGTACAAATGGATTATTCAAGAAGAATTGCGTCGCTATAACGGCAGCGGTTGGTCGGGAACCCTTTGCTTGCTTCCCTTTGTTTTAGGAGTAGCCGTCCCCCAAGCTTTGCGGATATTCGACCCTGACGTTCCCGGATGGTTTGGTTGGTTTTCCTTCCTGGGTATTGCTTGGATTTACATCGTGCAGTTCAAACTTTACAAGACAGTTAACGAATTGTACCGTCAAGAAGGAATCAAAGAGCCACTAACAGTTTGGTGGATTTTTGTACCCGGTTTAAATTTAGTTGTCGGCTTGCGACAAATTCACTTTTTGAGTCAGTTTTGGGCGAGAAAACAGGGAGTTGAAGTTAAGGATAACTTAGCCGAAAGCATTCCTTTCCTCTCAGCTAACGCTTAAGGGGAAACTTTTTACACTGATATCATAAGTTTGTAGGGTACGTCAGTAATCATAGCTCGATTTTCCAAAAATTTAGCTTACGGACGCACCCTACAAGTTTATACTAAGACCAAAAAGTGGTTTGACGCGCGAATTATGGCGGTAATATGCGCCTCGGCGCACATTAGATAATTAGGTGCTACATCCCTGACTGAATCACCAGAACCTATTCGGCAAATCCGCTAAAATGAGTTTGAGTTCCGGTTCATTAACCCGCTTAATTGCTTTAGGAATACTTACCCACTGTCGCTTTCTCCTGCTAGCTTCCGGCCAAATTTCTAGAACAGCTTGCACTTGCATTAAAAATACTTCTACCTGACAAGTGTAGCCGGACTTTTGATACTCGTAAGTTCCCAGCAAATCCGGGAACACTTTACCCAACAAACCTGCTTCTTCCCAAGCTTCCTTGGCAGCGGAATCTTGGGGAGTCATGTCAGGTTCAATTAATCCTTTGGGAATCACCCAGCGCTTGCTAGCCGAAGAAGTAATCAGCATTACTTCAATTTGTCCGTCTTGAATGCGATAGGGAATTACCCCCGATTGATCAACCAGTAAAGCGATTTTTATACTCATGATTTCGGCAATATTTGTGGCTACAAAAGCTGCTGTAACCTCATGAACGGTTTACAACTAAAAAATAAAAACAGCATCCTGAGTCTCGACACTTCCCAAGTTAAGACAGCAATAAAGTGGAGAATAAACATATTTGGCTTTTCCTGCTTGTCGAAAAGAGGAAATTCCCATGCACTCCCACTGAACAATAATATTATTATAATAACCGCGCACAATCCTCTACCGACAAGCAGATAAAAGCCGATCGCCAATATCTGCCTTTATCTGCGCCGGTCTGGGGTTTTACACCTAATCTTTCTTCGCCTTAGCCTCCAAATTTTCCATCCGACTCCTCAAATCTTGATTCTCCTTTTTCACCTGGTCTAACTCCTCCCGCAACTGCTTTACCGCTGCATCAGAACCAACATTTTTCTGCACTCTTTGCACAGCTTCATCAGCCATGCGGCGAACGCGGCCATCGGGAGTTTGGTCAGCTAAAGAACGCAAAATGCGAATTGCTTTGCGAGTTTGCATTTGTCCTAATCCCACTACTACAGAGACTTGAGTCAAGAAAAACGTCTCTTTAGATAATTCTGCCAATCGCTGCAAAATCCGTTCTAAATTGACCTTCGTTTGACCAGTCGAAATTGTGCCCAAAGCTCGAATTGCAGCCAAGCGCAAAGCTTGCGGAGTACCGGCGGCTGTGTATTTCAAAATTAGATTCAGCGCATCTTCAGAAGTTTTCATCTGCGCCAAACCGGCGATCGCACCCGATCGCACTACCTCATTCCAGCCCTGACGCTCTTTCAGCACCAATTTTAACTCTTTCAGTACCTGTTCGTCGGTCGGTTTTTCGTCGGGGTTAGCCCCTGCAATGGAGCCCATAGCACTCGCTGCTGCTGCTTCTACGTAATAGCTGTCGTCGCCTTTTTCCACGATCGACCTCAGCGCTTTATAAGTTTCGTGAGTTTGGATTTTCCCCAGCGCATTCACCACAGCGCGACGAACACGAGCATCTTTATCTTTTAAACCAGTTACTAAACCTTCAAAAACTTGGTCGAGTTTAATTTCAACTAACTGACCGGCAACTTCGGCCCGTACTGCCCAGAACGGCTCTTTCTTGAGAACTTCTGACAGCGTTTTCACCGCTTCCAGCCCTCCCTTTTTCGCCAAAGCGTGGGCAGCGTAAATCCGGGAAACTGGGTCTGGATCGAATTGCAACTGAGCTTTTAGTTCTGCAACTCCATACTCTAACGCAACAGTTTTTAAGTATTTATTGCCGACATCAAAACTGATGAACGCCGGCTTCTCTTCTAGGGGAAAATAGAAGCTTTGCTCGCGCTCATGCACTCGGACGGTGAAAGTTTTTAGGTTCTGGTTTGAACGTGCCCAACTGTCATCGTCTGATTCTTTGTCTGGCTTGTAACCGAAGCCGATCGGGATTTTCAAATCGAATACATCTTTGCTGTTGCCGTTGCCATTTTTGCTGTCTTTTACCTGAGTTTGGGTGACAGTCACTTTTGCTAATTTGCTGTCGCCATCCCAGGAATAAGCAACTTTATAATCTGGATGACCCCCGCGATAAACGTACTGGTCAAACAAAAACATGAGATTGCGGCCAGTAGCCTTTTCTATCGCCCTGAGCAAATCGATGGTTTCTACAGTTTTGTGAGCGTTATCCCGCACAAAAGTGTGAATTGCTTTGTAAAATAATTCGTCGCCCAACTCGGCGCGAATCATGTGATAGACGCAAGCGCCTTTTTCGTACAAATGGCGATCGTACAATTCGATTGCTTCGCGGTAAACGTGAGTAACGATCGGGCGGCGGTAGCGGGAACTATCTTCAGCTAAATAATTGCGGGCTTCATTTAACATATAGTAAGCCGCGTCTTCTTTACCGTATTCTTTGTCAGTCCACAGCACCTCGGAATAAGAAGCCATGCCTTCTTTTATCCAAGCATGAGACCAATGTTTAATTACTACTAAATCCCCGAACCACTGGTGAGCTAATTCGTGAGCAACTAAGCTTTCAGTACCTCGATTGTCGAGGGTGGCACGTTCATCTAACAAGCACCTATCTGTTAGCAAAGTTGTCGAAGTATTTTCCATACCGCCGAAGATAAAATCATCGACGCAGACTTGAGCGTATTTGGGAAAAGGGTAAGGATAGCCAAATGCTTGAGAGAAGAATTCAATCATTTGAGGCGTTTTGCCCATGCTGCGCTTAGCGTCTGCTTCGCGGCTTCTTTCCACGTAATAATTAACTGGTTTGCCGTTCCATTCGTCTTTGATTTCGGCAAAATCTCCGACTGCTAATGTCATTAAATACGTCGGGTGTACCTGGGTTTGAGACCAGTGATAAATTTTATCGTCGCCTTCGTTTTTTGTACTAATTAATTCGCCGTTGGAAATAGCAAATAGTTGTCTCGGAACTTGGACTCGAATTTCTGAAGTAGCGAGTTGTCCAGGATAGTCGAAACAGGGAAACCAGAAGCGGGAATCTTCGTCTTCGCCTTGAGTCCAAACTTGTGTTGGTTTGTTTGGATAGTGTTTGTCCGGGCCGACGAAATAAAGGCCACGCTGAGGTTTTTCTACCGAGTATTCGATCGCAATTGTAATTGGTTGGTAAGCTTCGGTTGGTTCGTGTAGTTGAATTTGCAGCACTTCGCCATCGCTGTCGAAATTTTGCTCAATTTCGCCGACTTTTACTGATTTAATATTCAGGTTGACCGCATCTAAGGTTAATTTGTCAATGCCGCTGCGGATTGGATTGATGCGGATGCTGCAAGTGCCGCGAAAGCTTTGTTTGGGAATATTCAGCACTAAGTCGAGGAAAATATGCTCTACTTGACCGGGGCGATCGGGGTTGTAGTGGGGCCTGGCACCGGGCATCTCGAAGGATTTGTGAGCGTTTTCAGAATCAAAGTAAGTGTGTGACATTGTGATGGCAAAGTTGTGAGTCGATCGGCGATCGCTGGCAGCGCAGATCCGGCTGAACTGCCAGCTTATTATAGAGTAGCGCGTCCTAGCTGCTGTTGTCGCTAACTTGTTAAAAACTGGGTCTAGCGTTGAAGGGATGGAAAATATGATTTTTTCGCTACAATATCAGCAAGGTTAATGTCTGCAATCATCAGCCTGCAATTGAAATTGAGAGGGAAATCTGTATGACAGCTACACTATCAGTTCCCAGTTCGATCGAATCTTGGCTTGGCGACGAAGCCGAAGACTTGCTCACCCATCAAGCGAAAGTTTCTAAAGATTTGTTGCACCTGCCGGGCCCGGATTGGGTCGATCGCATTTTTGCTCAAACCGATCGCTCTCCCCAAGTTTTGCGATCGCTTCAGCAACTCTATTCTAGCGGACGCTTGGCAAATACCGGCTATTTATCCATCCTGCCAGTAGACCAAGGAATCGAACACTCGGCGGCCGCTTCTTTTGCACCGAATCCCATCTATTTTGACAGCGAAAATATCATTAAATTAGCAATTTCTGCTGGCTGCAATGCTGTCGCGACAACGCTGGGAGTTTTGGGAAGCGTATCTCGCAAATACGCGCATAAAATCCCTTTTATTGTCAAGCTCAATCACAACGAGTTGCTGACTTATCCCAATCAATTCGACCAAATAATGTTTGCGACCGTCGAGCAAGCTTGGAATTTGGGGGCAGTTGCAGTGGGAGCAACAATTTATTTTGGTTCTCCGGAATCGACGCGACAAATCCAAGAAGTCAGTCAGGCTTTTGCTCACGCTCACGAATACGGAATGGCGACAATTTTGTGGTGCTATCTCCGCAACGATATCTTTAAACAAGACAAAGATTATCATGTTGCAGCCGATTTAACCGGGCAAGCAAATCACTTGGGAGTGACAATTCAAGCTGACATTATCAAGCAGAAATTGCCCGAATGCAACAACGGTTACGAAGCTGTGGCTAAAGCTAGCGGCCACAGTTACGGCAAAACAGACAAGCGCGTTTATTCGGATTTGACAACGGATCACCCGATCGATCTAACTCGCTATCAAGTGCTCAACTGTTATGCGGGAAGGATGGGTTTAATTAACTCCGGCGGTGCTTCAGGGAAAAGCGATTTTGCAGAAGCAATTCGCACGGCGGTAATCAACAAGCGCGCTGGCGGCTGTGGCTTAATTTCTGGTCGCAAAACTTTTCAGCGTCCTTTTGAAGAAGGCGTAAAATTGTTCCACGCCATTCAAGATGTTTATTTGTCGCCAGAAATCTCGATCGCCTAAAAACTTACCCGACAGAGATTGGCCTCAATATTACAACCTAAACGTACAACCTAAACGTAGGTGGACACGACCCACAAATCGTCGTAAACGTAGGGTGCACACTGTGCACCTTATGTGATTTAAATTCCTTAATTTAAGTTGCAACTTAGCTGTAGTATTAATACTAGCTGAACATCTATACAGACACCGTATATAAATTTAAAAATGCCCTACAGCCTTGTTTTAAACCTGCGACCAGTCGCGCCAATTCCATCCCAGTTTTTAACGGGGCGGCATCTCCACGCTTTATTTTTGAACCTTGTGAGTGCTGTAGACACCGATTTGAGCGCGTACCTGCACGACCAATCTCAGGAAAAAGCTTTCACTTTAAGCCCTTTCCAAGTAAGGAGAAAAGAGCCTTACAAAAGCAGTACGCCACAGCCGCAAAAGAGAGTTTTGCCTCCTGCTTCGCGCACAATTTCGCAGGCTGTACAATGGGAACACAAACAAGCAATTCAGGAAAATACGCCGATTTGGTGGCGAATTTCTCTGCTGGATGACGGTTTGTTCGATCGCCTAACTCAACTTTGGCAGCAACTTAATTTCGAGAGTCCTTGGCATCTCGGGCCGACAAATATATACATTACTAATATTTTGAGCCAACCGCAATCAAACCAGCCTTGGGTAAACTTTTGTACTTACGCCGAATTGTTCGATAGAGCTTCCGAAACTGAGCGCCAAATTGCTTTTACTTTTTGCACTCCTACTAATTTTCGGCAAGGGGTATACGATAGTGCTATGCCAACTAGAGAAAGTATTTTCGGCAGTTTAGCGAATCGCTGGAACAAGTACAGCAGGATTGCGATCCAACCTAATTTCACAGAAGCTATTTTCCCGAGTTTCTTCGATATCCGAACAGAACTTTGTACAGATTCTCGCAGTAAATTTATTGGCTGCGTCGGCGATATTAGTTACCGAATTATGGGAGATATAGCTCCTGCTACTATCAAGCAAATTAACACTTTAGCAGATTTTGCGCTTTACAGCGGAGTCGGGCGAAAAACGCCGATGGGTATGGGAATGACGCGCAGGTTGCAGGTTTTTTAATTATTCAGTTTTGGGCTGAATTTCACTGACAATTTCATAAACATTTGTGTCTGGTATTTTCGCAAACAAAGGCGTCATCTGCTTCAATATTTCCTGATAAGCTTCGCTTTGATTGGCTGCCATATCTTCTACGCTTTCCCAAAAAATGATGGCAATACCTTTGTCTGTATTGGGCAATTGCAGCAGGTAGGCTCCCTTAAAACCTGTGGCATAAGTTGCAACGGCTTTTTCAAAAAGTTGTTCTGCAGCTTCAAATTTTCCCGGTTTAAATTCGCCAATGGCAACGTAGGCAAACTGATGTCTGAGAAAGTCTAGAAATTCTGACATATCTTTTTCCTCACTTAATAGCGATACAGCAAGTTATATTTTACCCGATCGCCAGAAATTTGTGAATATCGCTGTTTATAAGTAGATCGACCTAAAAAAACCTCACAGCGATCGCTCTCTCTTATTCTGCTCTATCCAACCAAACCATTAAATCGGATAAACTAGAAAATCCGACTACCTCCTCTACCAAACTCTCTAATTGCTCAACCGATAATTCCCCCATCCGCGAAACTACATCGGGATTAACTGCTCCTAGTCGTCGCTCCAGCAGACGCAGAATTAATGCTCTTTGACCTGCTCTAATCCCTTCTTGAATCCCTTCTTGACGGCCAGCTTGAATCCCTTCTTGCATCGCTTGAATCCTAGCTGGCTCCAAAGCTCGCTCCAAAGCTGGCTCCAAAGCTCGCTCCAGACCTTCTTCTACGCCCCTAGTAATTATTCCCCGCTGTTCTTCGATCGCCATTTCCTGGGCTTCCATATCCTCGAACTCTTTCAAGCTTAAGTTAGCCTCATTGGCAATTTGAAAAGCTTTTTCTAGTTCTGGAACTGTTTCCATTGTGGCTGGGATTGTTTCTAGATCGGGAGTATTTTTTAGAAAATAAATCCATTTATCTGTCAAGCTTGTGAGTTCATCTAACTGTTTGTTAAATTTCGGCAATTCCACAAAAAACATTTCAACTTGGAGATGGGGATAATCAAATAGTTTCTCTTTTTCCTTGAACACAAAATGAGAAATAACATCAGGTTGTTCTTTAAACATTTCAAAATCAGTAATCGTCAAAGCAATTACTGGTTGCAATCTAGGATAACCTTCTCTAATTTTGAGTTGGTTGGCATAGGTTTTGGCTAGGTTGTAGATGACTCGTTTTTCAAAAGCGGCTACATTCAAAACTTGCATTTCAATAATTACCGTCTTGTTGCCGGTAATTCGAGCTTTGACATCCAAATAACTATCTTTGAGTCCGCTAACGGTAGCAGCCGAGTAAGGGTCAATAATTTGCAAGTCTTGGATGATTGGCTCACCGGCGTAAATTAGAGCATTTAAGAAGCTGATGAGGATGTCTTGGCTGTCGGTGGAACCAAAGATTTTTTTGAAGGCAAAGTCTGTTTTAGGGCTGATAAATTTCATGAGATTTTTCCGGAACTGTTTTATTGATTTATGAAAGATTTTGAGCGAGTGCGATCGCTTCGGGGCTGCGAAAACTGGGTAGCTGCAATAGCCCACTTGAATTTATAAAAATACGGGTGATATAATTTTAACATACAAGTAAAAATAAAACTAACAAAAAACTAACAAACAATGACAAAAATATTAGTAATTGAAGACGATAACTTAATCCGAGAAACGGTATTAGAACTTCTGGACTCGCACGGTTTTGAAGCTGTCGGCGCCGAAAATGGAAAAGTTGGTGTCCAGTTAGCTGCCCAAATTCCCGATTTAATTTTGTCTGATGTCATGATGCCGGAACTCGACGGTTTTGAAGTATTCGCAGCCGTGCGATCGCACCCTGCAACCGCCAGCATTCCGTTTATTTTTATGACAGCCTCCGAAATGGAAAAAGCCCTGGAACTCAAAGCAGACGGCTATCTCAAGAAACCTTGCAGCCTCGCAGAAATGCTCCGGGCGATCGCCGCTCAACTAGAAAAACCGACAGTTGCCAACCCAAAATATCAAAAAGTACAGGACAATTCTGCGGCATCAAATCTTAGCTTGCGCGCCCGGAATCAAAAATCTCGGTTTGAGATTGCCTCGGTTTGCTGGCAATGACGCTCACAGTAACGTTATTGATACACAAGTTGAGGGAATTTCAAATTGGTTCCAGTCAGGGGTGGCTTAGACTGGGTATGTTGAATTTGGTTAAATATTTATGCACGCACAACCCAAAGGCCGCCTAGTTTGGAATCACTCTACCCACCTTCCCGGTTTGATACCAATTTTAGAGCGCCTCACCCTAAAAATGGGAATTCAAACTGTCACTCCGGGCGTCATCAACAAAGTTAAAGGACACATCCCCCGCATGACATTAAGAGTGTCAGTACCCATCCGCGGGGGATTTAAAATCATTGCCAGACAGGGCAAAACCGTACAAGAAGTCTTTATATTAACCACTCTCAGTCAAGGGGACTTGGAAGAGACGATCGCCCAAACCCTACCTAAGTGACAATTTTTCCTTAGCAAGCAAAGCCCGGGCTTTCACCGAAGTAGTTTCATCGCTTTGGGTGATTTCCTCAAGTCTGGCCGAAACTTCCGCTAACCAATCCGGTTTAACAGTCGCAGCAGCCGCCAAAGCTTGCAAACCCCCCGCTGCTGCGTAGCGAACCACCCATTCTGGATCGCGGGACGCTTGCAGCAGGGTTTTCACAGCGCGAAGTTGAGCATCTGCAATTTGTTCTGTCGGCATCAGTTCCCAGCAAATCGTCCCCAAACCCCTAACCGCTGCCCGCCGCACGCTCAAAGCAAAGTCATTCGCCGCCGCATCAAGCAAAATCTCCAAACCCCTGGGGTCGCCAATTCCCGCCAAAGCCCGAACAGCCCAAGCTCTCGCCCCGTAATTGTAGCCGTCAAGCTGTTCTAGAAGCGGCAGCACCGCAGCTTCTCCGAGCTGAATTAGCCCATCCACGGCGGCAACAGCGGCGCCTGGGTTGTTGTAACCGAGCACTGTAATTAAGGTAGGAATTGCTTGTTTTGAGGAAGCCGCCGCCAGTGCTTTGACTGCGTTTAACAAGCCCTCGGAAGAATCTGCTTGTTCGACAGCCTGAATTAGTTCTAATGCCATGTATTTGTAAGCTTTACCGTGACCATTTTAATTGTAGGTTGGGTCGATCGCGCGATCGAACTTTTTGCAGCGTGGGTGAGGCGCGGCGATTAACTTGGAAAGCTTACCCAGCTCGAAGTAGGACAGTCTTGGTAAAGAGTCGAATCGGCAAAAAACTCGACTCCATACCCGCCCTAGGATCTCTTGCGCTGTGCGTCCTCACCGCCTTGGCGCTTCCTATAAGACTTAGCCCAAGCATAGCGCTGCGGATTTTTTTTCAGCAGATATTCCACAACTTCCCGACGCTTCTCATCCTTAGCATTTTTGACAACCTGCTTGAGTTCGGAATCTATATCTTCTGATTCAGCACCCCGTTTAATTGCCTTGTTAAACCAATCATCGCCCTGTGAATATTGACCCCACTCATAACAAATAGCTCCCATCAAAGTGTAAGGATGATGACTCTGAGGCTGATACTCAATAGCTTTTAGCGCGCACTTTTGTGCATCATCTAATTTATCAATATCTCGAAAAGCACCGCCCCTCGTTGTTAGCAAAGCTGACTTGAGCTTATTTTCTTTGATTTGGTCGAAGTCCAGATTTTCTGTCACCTGCAATGCACTTTTCGGTTCATCTGCCTTGCGCCAATGACTGCTGGCGTTGGGCAAGTTCCATTTATTTCCTGTGCGCTCATATTCCCGATCGTAGAAAAGCGCTTCAAGCCTGTGGTAGGCCATAGCAATCTTTCCATGACTAGCTAAAAGTCCCTGTTGTATTAACTGAACAACTAACACAGGATCTAGACGCTCTTCTTTCTCCAATTTGACCATGATGGTGTAAAACGGATCGAAAGGGAAATCACGATCTATAATCCGATACTTAACCTTCAGAGCAGCAAATTCCTTTTCTTGGGCAAAAGTAATTACATCCTCACGTCCATTCTGTTTCACCCAATCAATATCAGCCTCACTCAACTGCTCTCCCGATTGGATTTTGGATTTCAGACTAGCAGCATATTTGTCAATAGCAAAAGTAATGACATCCTCACGTCCATTCTTTTGCAACCAATCAATATCAGCCTCACTTAACTGCTCTCCCGATTTTATCTTAGACTTCAGACTAGCAACACATTTGTCCAGAGCAACCGTAATTGTCTCAGTCAGTTTACGCTTTTTCAGAAAGTTAATATCATGCTCACCTAGCTGATTATCTAAATCAATTTTTTTGAGAACTTTATACAGATGGCTAGAGAGGGATGAATCCTCAGATTCATTAGCTTTATACTTAACTTTCAGTTCAGCAAAGTGCCGTTTCTGTTCAATCTCCAAAACAATGTTAAGCGTTTCGCTCAGTTGATGCTGTTCCAGCCAGTTAAGTTCTGACTCGCTCAACTGTATATCTGCATCCAGGTTTTTCAGGATGGGATACAACTGACTTGATACAGATGTTTCTGGGTATTCACTAGCTTTGTACTTATCCTTGAGTTGGGCAAACTCAGCTTCCCGTACAGCTTTTTGTTGCCAAAAAATTTCTAGAGTATCAACCAGTTGGTTATTGAACAGCCAGTTAGCCTCTACATCACTTAATATTTCTCGTGCATCCAGTTGCTTGAGAATTTGATACAAGGGGCTATCAAGTGAACAATCTGGATATTCAGTTGCTTGGTACTTAGCCTTTAGTGCAGCAAATCGCGCCATCTCTTGAACGACAGCAACTGTTTCAGTAAGCCCCTGCTCTTGCAGGTATTTAACTTCTAAGTCAGTTAGCTGATTTTCTGAGTCAAGTTTCCAAAGGATAGGATACAAAGGACTGGATAGCCGTAAATCGCGATGTCTGGTTACTTTGAACTTAGACTTGAGTTGAGAAAATTTAGCATCTAGTTTTCTTGGTTCTTCAGCCTTACGTAGTGGCTCTTGCTCGATAGCTTCTATTGTTTCCAAAAGCTCATGCTCTAGTAACCAATTCCACTCGAAGTCGGTAATTTCAAATTCTAAATTAGCTTTTCGCAGAATGAGATACAGAAGACTAGAGGGAGATGAATCTTCATATTTTGTTGCTTGATACTTGGACTTCAGCGCTGCAAAATGTTGCACCTGGACTTCAAAAGGATCGTTGCTCATGGTGAATCCCCCGATTTATACTTCTAGCTGCTACACAACCATCTCGCAGCATTCCGCGATCGCTATTGTCACAACCAAAAGTTTTTTAACTGAGGACTAATCCAGATGGTAATATTATTTTAACACTCTCGGTTTCACCAACAACAGCTACCAGCCTCAGTATTTTCACTGAAATTTAGAAAAATTATTACCTAAAGCCTCGTTTCTTATTCCATCAAATAATCCGCCATAGATTCACGCGGATAAAAGCGAGAAAATCGCAGTTTTTAACTCCATGAAATACAGATATGCGGTAGGGAAACAGCACGGCGCTGTCTCCTGAAATGTGTTGTCTCCTGAAAAATGCTGTTTCCTGAATTGACGCGATAAAATTGAGCATCGCAACAGCAATCCTATTTCAGTTATGAACTAATTTTTTTAAAGCAAACTATCCATTAAATTCATAACTTGGATAGCTTCATCTGACAAAGATAGAGATTCTTGTTGATTGAGGTGATGCTCCAAAACTCCTTTGAGCGCAATCAATTTTATGCTATTTTCTGCTAAAGTCTCAGAAATAGCTTGCGCTCCCGGCAAATAGCCGATCGCCCCCAAGTCCATCAAAGCCGATCGCCTCAACTGCAAATTATCCCCATTCAAAGCACTTACCAACCGCTCTCCGTAAACCCGCTCACCCGTTAACTGATACATCGCCCGCGCCGCCGCGTACTGCACCCGCTCCACAGAATGTTCTAAAAAAGGTGAAATTAGCGGTATTGCTTCTGTGGCTTTCAGCGTTCCCAAAGCTTCAATTACCGAGTCGTAAGGTTGCACGAGGTGCGATTTTCCTGGTACTCGCACGGCCACAGCTACGCCCCCATCCAATAGCTTCATTAGCGGCCCAATAGAATCGCTCTCGCCCAGCATTTCTAGAGCTTGGGCCGCCGCTTCTCGCACGTAATAATCAGCGCATTCCAAACAGCGAATCAGGGCCGGCAAGGCTTGTTTGTCGCCCAATTTACCCAGAGCCCGCGCCGCATTTCGCACTAGGGAATAGTCGCCGATTTTTGTTTGTTCTGACTCTTCTTTCAATGCAGCAATTAAAGCTGCAATAGCTGCAGGTTCCTTGACTCGAAATCTGCCAACCCACCAAGCAGCATAATACCGGAGACTGTAATCTTGGGAGTGCAAATTTGCGATCGCCTGTTCAACAGTTAAAGACTCGCCCTCAGCTACACCCGCCGGCGGTGAGTCGGATTCGTAATAATTCATAGTCATTAGTTATTAGTTATTAGTTATTAGTTATTCGGCTATTTAAATCGCTGCTATCCAGCAAGGGTTAGGGACACTCGCCGATTCAAATCGCTACTAAACAGACAAAACCCGCCTGGGCGGGTTACATTAACTCTTAGTCCGCTTGGAGTGGACTTTGTTTGTCTAGGAGCAATTTTCATCGCCCCTTCTAGCTTTTGTCGGAGCGATTTTCATCGCCCCTCCCACCAAACTATTGGTGATCGCCCGATGATTCATGGGATGATTCATGGGATGATTCTGCACCCGCGTTTAAAGGATGAATGCTGACAATTTTCCCGCCCATGCGAGTAATCCGCTGCATTTCTTGATTCATCCGATTGTAAGGCACGGTGATAAATGTACTCGCGCTCGATCGAATCGAATAATCCACATTATCTGTTTCATCGCTTTGGCGCAAGCCGACAACTTCATACCGAAAGCAGCGACCAGCCGAAGCTGTATTGCCACTTTTTCCAGCTACAATTTGACCCAACATAAGCTTCTTGGTAATTGGTAATTCTGACTGTTGACTGTTGACTGTTGACTGTTGACTGTTGACTAGAAGCTAGTAACTACCAACTGCCAACTGCCAACTGACTAAATTGGAGTAATGCTGGCGATTTTCCCGCCCAGGCGTTGAAATTTCTGCATTTGCGAGGACAACTCCTCCACAGGTACGATGAAAGCCTTGCTGCTGCGGCGCACGCTGGGATAGCCGCCCGTGCGAATGCCCGAAACTTCCACGCGCACCAGCCGCCCTTCTTTGCCGTAAGCTGCCGCGCCGCCGAAAGTGCTGCTGGGAGTTACGTTTCTGGCAGAAGGCCGATATGCCCAACCTTCGTTACCGCCGGAGGGACCGACTACAGGCGTAGCGGTGTTAGTGCCGAGTTCGACAGCTAAGCGAGAATTATTGCCTTCTAGTTGAGATGTATCGCTGTTTGCATAGCCGCGATACAACCGGAACATCCGGGTAAAACCGACGGTTTTTTGACCGCGCTGGGTGTTAAAGCCGCGGTAGTAAGGCACGATACTTTCGCCAAAGTTTTCTTGATACTCTACTGAATCGATGTAAGAATCAATATCAGCGTCGTAGCCTTGTGTTTGGTACAAATCTAAGTGTTCAACTACTTCAGATTCGTCGTAGGGAGCGCGACCGAGCAAGTGTTTGTAGTTTAGTTCGATCGTCCGAGTTTGGAAGCTGTTGTAGAAAAACTTCGTTTTGTACAGTTCTGACTTAGCTACAGCCCGTACAAATTCTCGTACAGTCAAACTGCCGTCCCGCAGCAAAGACTCGGAACTGGTAAGTCGCTCGGATTTCATTAAATAGTCGTTGCCCAGCACCTGACGGTAAACCGCACGAATCACAGTTTCAACGTCGTCTTTGGTGTAGTTCGGGCGCAGTTCTACCTTCGGCGCATCGCTCAATGCGGATGTTCCCAGTCTGGACGCTGCTGTCGTAATCGCCACCAGATTTTCTCCTAAATTATTAATGACAAAAGTTTAATGCTTGGTTGCACTTGAAATTTTTAGGACTAAGGATAATATGCCTCAAAGTAGGGTGTACACTGCACACCTTACCTATACACATAAAATTGAAGAATTTTTTAGCCTTAGTCCTACTTTGCTAAAGACGTTTCAAAAAAACGTCAATACACAAACTTTAAGCTGTGGTAATACTTACCACTTTGCCGCCACGTTTGTTGATTTGCTGCAAGCGGCTCGAAAGTTGCTCGTAAGGCACGAGATATTCGGTAGTAGTCCGGCGCACTTGGGGCGAAAACTTAGCCGCAGCTTGCATTGCGGTGACTCGGTAGAGTTGGCCGCGAGAACCGCCGGAAGTCCCGCCAAGGGCTTTTCCGGTGGAGGCTGTGTGTATCGGCGAAGCCATATTTCTCGCTACTTCCCAAGTCAGCCGGGCTTGGGTTTGGTTTTGCGAGCGATCGCTAGAAGCAAAACCCCGGTACAGTTGAAACATCCGGTTAAAACCGACGGTTTTTTGACCTCTTTGAGTCGCGAAACCGCGATAGTAAGGCACTACACTTTCGCCAAAATTTTCTTGATACTCAACTGAGTCAATGTAAGAATTGATTTCAGCTTCGTAGCCTTCTGCATTGTACAAATCAACGTGGAAAGCAATTTCCGACTCGTCGTAAGGAGCGCGGCCCAACAAATGCTTATAATTAAGCTCAATTAACCGCGTTTGCGAGTTCGGATAAAAAAACTTTTTCCGATAAGTTTCGGAATGTGCAATTGACCGCACAAAATCTTTCACTGAAATCTGCCCTTGCATCAGCAGAGATTCAGCACTGGTCAGTCGTTCGCTCGACATTAAATACTCGTTGCCGAAAACTTGGCTGTAAGCAGCGCGAATTACTGCTTTCGCATCGTCTTGCGTCCAGTGGGGACGCAGTTCTACCCGTCCCGCTTCTTCAAATGCTTTTATTCCCAACCGTTCTGCTGCACCTAATCCCGCCATCTTCGCTTCTCCCTTTTTTGCTTTAAAAACTGAAAACTGCTTAAAAAAAGTATTTGCAAAACTAGGCTTAGATCGCAGATGCCCGGAATTCTAAACAACCGCTAACACTTAAGCTAACAGCAGCTTACAATTCCGGGCATCACGCAAATCTAGCTCAGAGCGTTGATTGCGTAGTCGATGTAGGAATTCGCTTCAGTTGCAGCGTCGCCACTGAGACCGTGGTTGCCTTTGATGTACTTGAGAGCTTCAACGTACCAGCTAGGAGACAATTCAAATGTCCGGTTGATTTCGTCAACACCTGCAATCAGGTACTCGTCCATCGGACCGGTGCCGCCTGCAACTAAGCAGTAGGTTACCATCCGCAGGTAGTAGCCGATGTCGCGAGAGCACTTGGCTTTACCGGTTGGGGTAGAAGCGTAGTTCGGGCCTTGCATTTGTTGCGTGTACGGGAATTTGTTGTACACAGCTTGAGCTGCACCGTCGATCAAGCGCTGAGAGTTGGCGGTCAAAGCTTTGGCTGCTTCCAAACCTGCTGCTGCTTGGCGGAAACGGCCGAAGGCGACTTGCAGTTCAGTGCTGCTCAGGAAACGGCCTTGAGAATCGGCTGCGGTTACTGCTTCAGTCAAAGGGGTTTTCATTGTTCTGGTTTCTCCCTAATGTTGTGTTGTTTTTGTACAAAAATGATTGTTTGCAAAAATGCGATGCTCGCTTCTTTACAAGAAAGGTTCGCTTGGCTATTTTTAGCCGACTGCATTAGCAGCGCGGTCGAAGTAGCTGCCGATTTCAGACATCAGCGAGCTGCAATCACCACGGGTAACACCGTTGGGGTCGTTAGCGATCGCGATTGCTGCTTCCTTCATTTTTTGCACGCCGGCTGCAACTGAGCCACCGGGAACTCCCAGAGCTTGGTATGTTTCACGCAGACCGTTCAAGCAGCGGTCGTCCAAAACGCTGGCGTCGCCTGCAAATGTTGCATAGGTGACGTAGCGCAAGATGATTTCCATATCGCGCAAGCAAGCTGCCATGCGGCGGTTGGTGTAAGCATTGCCACCAGGAGCGATCAGTTGAGGCTGTTCAGCGAACAGGGTGCGAGCTGCATTGGCTACGATGCTGGATGCGTTGCCGGTGATGCGGTTTACTGCGTCAATCCGCTTGTTGGCGTCGGAAACCATGCTGCTGAGAGCATCTAGTTGACCCTGAGCTAGAAATTCGCCCCGAGCGTCAGATTGGGAAACCACTTTTGTAAATGCGTCAAACATGAAAGAACTCTCCTATTTGAGTTAATTGAGTTTGGTTGCGGTATAAAACCGTTAAGTTAAATTTGTTCAGGCTACGAGTGCCTGCAAGGGTTGAAATTTGATGCCAGCTAATCTGCTGGTCCCATCGATCTCTCCCTTTCCGCTACCTGCACTATTGTTACATTGCAACGGAGGTTTAAGAAACCTTAGAAAATTTTACACCTTTTATGAGATGCGACAAACCTTGTCAATCAGGGTTTTTGTTAACTTTGGCCTGTCGTTTCAACCCTCTGATAATCTTTATACAACGCTCGCCTGCGTTTGTTTATTACAAATTATTACAGAAACTTATCTCTCTAAGAAGGTAAATATTTGGGGTGCAAGTGCGGACAAATCTCCTTCTGAGGGTAGATGCGAGATGAGAACAAAAAACGCAGAGTTTGCTTCGATCGCCCTGCCGTGGCGGTAGAAGCGCCCGGAACCGTCCCGTGGGCCGATCGCCTTTGTTGGCTTTCTCTGGAAAAGTGGAATTGTTAAGAAGTGTTAAGTAAATTAAAGTTTTGCTAAAAGAAGGCTGGGGGAATAGGCAAAAAAGCAAAAATTCTGCCCAATGTCAGGATCTCTGCAGAATTCGGTGTGGGGAAAATCCAAAAGATTGTCAACCCCCTCGCCACAGCCTCAGCTTTTACCGGAAATATCAGCATTTAGTGACAAAACTCAGCCGTTGGAAGTGGAAAGACCGGGCCCGGTCTTTCATAACGCGGGGATGCTTGGTCTGGGGAGTCCTTGTACTTGACCCCAGACCAAGCATCTACTATGTCCCCTGCTGCGGTTGCCAAAAAACTTTCTTCATCTATATATCTGTTATGTGTTCTGCTTCAATGAGGCTAGTCGCACGGAAGCGTGTGGGAAGCTGAGCATTGTAGATAGGGAGAAAATCAACAGAGGCGATCGAGACCTGTTACCGCAGCGCCCTCTTTCTTTTAAAATTAAACAGGGGAATAGATGAGTTCGGATACGCACCTTTTATTACGTTTTTTTTAAGGTAGGTTTTAACCTGCAGCGCACCCTTGCATCCCGGGACTAAAATCACTCTTGCTCTCGGCTTCTTTTCTGTTTAATAGCCGAAGTAATTGCTAATTTTTAGTATTGACATCCTTCCCGGCGTGAACGCGCGGGGATTCCAAGAATCACTGCTTGGGCTTCCGTCCTTCTAGGACGGGGCTTTAAACCCATTATTTTTGGTAAGGTGGATAGGTGCTATCAGCCGTAGGCCTACAAACGGCGCGATCGAGCAGCCAGACGCATTGAAGTTAAAAGCTTTTTGCTTCCCCGGCATCGAACCGCCCAAAACCAGTCCCAAGTTAAACAGTTTTTTATTCAGAACTCAAAACTTAAAACTCTCTTACTGTAATCAGCCAGATCGATCGGCTGTAGCTGTCCGGCCGCAACCACCTTTATGCCCCACGATCGTAATTTATGTCTTCAAATTCTCCCTCTTCTTGGCACACCGTAGCAATTGACCAAACTCTCCAGCAGCTAAGCAGCAACAAAGACGCTGGCTTGAGCAGCAAACAGGTGTCAGAACGCTTGCAGCAATACGGCCCCAACGAACTCGAAGAAACAGGAGGCCGCAGTCCGTGGTCGATTTTTGTCGATCAGTTCACCAACATCATGTTGTTGATGCTGATGGGTGTGGCCGTGATTTCGGGTTTTTTGGACTTTCGGTCGAATACTTTTCCCAAAGATGCGATCGCCATTTTTGCGATCGTCATACTCAACGGCATTCTCGGCTATTTACAAGAAAGCAGCGCCGAAAAAGCCCTCGCAGCCCTCAAAAACCTCGCTTCTCCCCTAGTCAGAGTCGTGCGGGACGGCAAAACTTCGGAAATAGCAGCCAAGGAACTCGTACCCGGAGACGTGATGCTGTTGGAGGCTGGGGTAAAAATAGCAGCAGACGCACGCTTGATCGAAACATCAAATCTGCAAGTCAGAGAATCTGCTTTGACAGGAGAAGCTCTAGCCGTAACCAAGCAAGCAGAGCTAGAACTTCCAGAAGATGCTTCTTTGGGCGATCGACTCAACCTGATTTTTCAGGGCACAGAAGTTGTTCAGGGACGAGCAAAGGCGATCGTCACCAACACTGGAATGCAAACTGAACTGGGCAAAATTGCCGCCATGCTTCAGTCAGTAGAAAACGAACCGACTCCCCTGCAACAGCGGATGGACCAGTTGGGAAAGGTTCTAGTCTCCGGTGCCCTAAGCTTAGTCGCAATTGTCGTCATCGGCGGCATGATTACCTTCCAAAACGGCAGCATCGGGTTCGATACCAGCAGGTGGGAAGAATTGTTAGAAGTTTCTCTAAGCATGGCTGTGGCTGTGGTTCCCGAAGGACTCGCAGCAGTCGTGACAGTTACTCTGGCACTCGGAACTAGGCGGATGGTGAAACGAAACGCCCTGATTCGCAAACTGCCGGCCGTAGAAACTTTGGGTTCGGTAACTACCATTTGTTCTGACAAAACAGGTACCCTGACTCAAAATAAAATGGTTGTTCAGCTAGTGTCTACGGGCGACTGCACTGTCGCCGTCGCAGGCGATGGCTATGCCCCGATCGGAGATTTTACCGATCGCCTGACATCGGCCAAAATTAATAATTTAGAGGAATATCCAGAACTCGAATCTTTATTAATTGCCTGTGCAGTTTGCAACGATGCAGTATTGCAACAAGAACAGCAAGAATGGCAGATTTTAGGCGACCCCACAGAAGGAGCTCTGCTTTGTGTAGCGGGAAAAGCAGGCATTTATAAGGAAAAACAGTCTCAATTGCTGCCGCGGACGGCGGAATTTCCTTTTTCTTCCGAACGCAAACGGATGAGCGTGATTTGCGAAGTGCCGGGCCGATCGGGAAATTCGGGATTTCCCGCAGCAGAAGGACAGCAGTCGAATTATTTGATGCTGACCAAAGGTTCTCCAGAGTTGACTTTGGAGCGCTGCAAAGGCATTATAGTCGGCGATCGAGTACAACCTTTAACCCAGGAAATGCGCGATCGCATCCTCGTCGAAAACAACAACATGGCAAGCGGCGGTTTGCGAGTCCTCGGCTTTGCGTACAAACTCTGGGAAAACTTGCCCCCCGAAGGTTCTGAGGAAACCAGCGAACAAGACATGATTTGGCTGGGACTCGTCAGTATGCTGGACGCCCCGCGCCCGGAAGTGCGCGAAGCAGTGGTGAAGTGCCGCAATGCTGGCATTCGGGTGGTGATGATTACAGGAGACCACCAGTTGACAGCAAAAGCCATCGCCTACGATTTAGGTATTGCAACAGAGGGCGATCGAGTTCTCACCGGTCAAGAATTAGAAAAGCTCAGCCAAGAAGAACTCAAACAGCAAGTCGAACAGGTTAGCGTTTACGCCCGCGTTTCCCCCGAACACAAATTGCGAATAGTCCAAGCTTTGCAAAGTTGGGGCAAATTTGTCGCGATGACCGGCGACGGAGTTAACGACGCCCCCGCCTTGAAACAAGCCGATATCGGCATCGCCATGGGGATTACCGGCACCGATGTCAGCAAAGAAGCTAGCGATATGGTGCTCCTCGACGACAACTTCGCAACTATTGTCGCCGCCGCTGAAGAAGGGCGAGTGGTTTATAGCAATATTCGCCGCTTTATTAAATACATTTTGGGCAGCAACATCGGCGAAGTGTTGACAATTGCGGCCGCACCTTTAATGGGTTTGGGAGGAGTGCCGCTGACGCCGCTCCAAATTTTGTGGATGAACTTAGTAACAGACGGCGTTCCCGCTTTGGCCTTGGCCGTGGAACCGGGGGAACCGAACGTGATGAGAAAGCCTCCTTTCAGTCCGCGAGAAAGTATTTTTGCGCGGGGTTTGGGTTCTTACATGATTCGGATCGGGATTATTTTTGCAATTTTGACGATCGCAATGATGTCCTGGGCTTACGGATATACCACCAGCCCTAACCATGTTGGAGATCCCGAGGCTTGGAAAACAATGGTGTTTACAACTCTTTGTTTGGCACAAATGGGTCACGCGATCGCAATTCGGTCTAACACTCAGCTAACTATTGAGTTAAATCCCTTCACTAATGTTTTTGTGTGGGGGGCTGTAATTGTGACTACTATTCTGCAATTGATGCTGATTTACGTTCCGCCGCTGAGAGAATTTTTCGGCACTCATTATTTGACGGCGTTTGAATTGATGGTTTGCTTCGGTTTCAGCGCCCTGATGTTTGTGTGGATTGAAATGGAAAAACTGTTTTTGCGCTTTTACAAATCTAGAAAATAGTGTTAACGGCTGACTAAGAATTAGCGAGGTTTCATTATTAGCTAGCACCCTCGCACGCAATATTCTCAAGTACAGCCGCCAGGGGTTTCAACCCCTGGAACACTGCCAAAGTCATCGCTATGAAGACTAAAGAGATTGTGTCACAATAAAACATTTATTACTTCGTTATAATGTCATTGAGAGGGCAACGAGCGGCGAAAATCGCAATCGTAAAAGCGCTCGGTTGACAACCTGTAAGGTGCGCCCGGTCGTGCACCCTACGATGGCTGTATTACCAATTACCAATTACTAATATTATGTATTTAAAAACGCTGCATCTACGGCAGTTTCGGAACTATTTCGATCAAAAGGTAGCTTTTGACGCTCCCAAAACCATTTTAGTAGGAAATAACGCGCAAGGAAAATCTAACTTGTTAGAAGCGGTAGAGTTGCTTTCTACCTTAAAAAGCCACCGGGTAGGGCGCGATCGCGATTTAATACTCGACTCAAAGCCGATCGGGCAAATTGATGCTACACTCGAACGCCAAACCGGAGCGATCGACTTAGCTTTAACTCTTCGCTCTGGGGCGCGTCGAACACTCAAGATCAACGGTGAACCGCTGCGCCGCCATTTAGACTTTTTGAGCGTCTTAAATGTAGTGCAATTTTCTTGTTTGGATTTGGACTTAGTGCGCGGCGGACCCGAAGGAAGGCGCAATTGGATCGATCGCCTAGTCATCCAGTTAGAACCGATTTACGCTCACATTTTGCAGCAGTACAACCAAATTTTGCGCCAACGAAACGCTCTATTGAAACGTTCTAAAGAAATCAGGAAAGCGGAATTTTCCGACAGTTTTGACAAGATGCCATTTATTGCACCCGAAAGTCCTGAACCGGAAAATACAGAAGACTTACCCATCCCCAATTCCCAATTCCCAATTCCTAACTCCCAATTGCCACTTCCCCGTTCGGAATTAGCTTTGTGGGACGCGCAGTTGGCGACAGCGGGTGCTCGCGTCATCCGCAGGCGCGATCGAATTTTGGAGCGTTTGATGCCTTTAGCTCGAAATTGGCACCGTTCAATTAGCGGTTCTGCCGAAGTTTTAGATGTGAAATACGATGCTAATATTGAAGTAGGGGCGGAATTAATCGCTAAAGATAATCTCGAAGGAGTGCGACAAGCATTTTTAGAGAAAATTCAAAAAAGAGCGATCGCAGAACAGTTTCAAGGAACCACTTTAGTCGGCCCCCACCGCGACGACATTATATTTACAATTAACAATACCCCAGCTCGTCAATACGCATCCCAAGGTCAGCAGCGAACTCTGGTATTAGCATTAAAATTAGCCGAACTGCAGCTTATTGAAGAAGTCGTCGGCGAAGCGCCTTTACTCTTGCTCGACGACGTACTTGCAGAACTCGATCTGAGCCGCCAAAATCAACTTTTAGAAACAATTCAAGAACGATTTCAAACTCTGATTACTACAACTCACCTAGGCGCTTTTGATGCTCAGTGGCTGCGACAAACCCAAATTCTCTCCGTCGTTGCTGGACAAATCAATCGATTTTAGATTTTAGATTTTAGATTTTAGATTGACAAATTTTCTGTTTCATGGTATTGAAACAAAAAAAATGTATAAAGTGGCATTATTAGCTCAATTCGAGATAGGATAAAGGTTAATTTTGATTGCCGCTTTCGCTTCCATTTTTCTAAACCTTATGAAGCATTACATTTCCCGTCTGTTAGCCCTGGTATTAGTTGTTGTCATCGGCGTAGCGGGCTGTACCAATGTTCCGGCCACTCTGAGTGGAGATTATGGCCAAGACACATTAGCATTAGTGAAGAGCTTGAGAACAGCGCTCACTTTGCCAGAGGGCACGCCGGAAAAAGCAGCCGCTCAAGCCAAGGCTCGCACAAGTATCAACGATTTTTTTGCTGAATACCGCCGCGATCCCGCTCTTACCAAGCTGGCCTCTTTCACGACAATGCGGACGGCATTAAACTCTTTGGCAGGACATTACAGTTCCTATCCAAACCGTCCCGTTCCTGAAAAATTGAAAAAGCGTCTTGAGTCAGAATTTCAGCAGATTGAAGCTGCTCTTAACAGAGGAGCTTAATCTCAAAATTTAGGATCGAGGATAAATTTTAATAATTCATCTTTCATCCTTGATATTTGAGTGTTAACAATTTTTAGTAGAAATATCAACTGCTTTTAGCGCCCACTGTATCCAGGCGCTTTTTTATGCAGCATTTAGAGAAAAAATACTGAAAAATCGAACTGGATATGATATCAAATCCGGGCTTTTTACCCCCTTTATTTTTGAGTCCGCGAAGGCGCGTTCCTGCGCGCAAACACTTAGGCAGAGGTAAGTTTGTATAACATAGCAGCGGTTTAATCACCGAGTCTTATCTTGCCCGATCGCCTTTATTGAATTTAAATAGCTGCCAGATAGAATTTGCATTGTGCGATCGACTTGTGCCATAACTAAGTCAACCGAAAAAAGTAGAAAATTTGTAGCTGCTTGTTGAGCGCGATCGCATTTTTGCGATCGCCACCCAATTTAAACCAGAAAACCCCATTCCATTCTCCCATGAAAATTGCACCAACTCGCATCGCGAATTTTCAACACCAGCGACGCTTTTTAAGTGCGGTAACTGCTGTTTTAACCAGTAGCTTCATCAGCCAGCTTGTTTGGCCGTTTATCGGAAATCAACCAGCTTTTGCCCAAACATCAGCCTATTGTCAATTATCCCAAGAACAAGTCAATCAAAAAGAAGACTTGCGCCGCGCCGCGCTCTCGGGAAAACGGGAATCTCAGCAAGCATATTTTGCTGTTTTGAACAAACACGCGCGGGAAATAGCAGAATGCCGCCAAAAAACTTGGCCGGAAACCCAAGCAGTTTGGCTGCGTTTGTATCCCTGCGATGTCAGACCCGGAGAACTCGATCGAGTATTGGACAAAGTTGTGAATAAAGGCTACAACCAAGTCTATGTTGAAGTGTTTTACGATGGTCAAGTGCTGCTACCAGTCGCAGACAATCCTACGGCTTGGCCTTCTGTTTTGAGAAATCGCGGTTACGAGAAATACGATTTGTTAGAAAAGGCGATCGCCAAAGGCAAACAGCGAGGTTTAAAAGTTTATGCCTGGTTATTTACCATGAACTTTGGCTATAGCTATGCTCAGCGTGCCGACAGACAGCAAACCCTCGCTATCAACGGTAAAAATCAGACAAGTTTAACAGTAAGTGAAGGCGCAGCAATTAACGAGGACTTCGGAGAAGTTCCGGGCAATCAAGCCTTTATCGATCCGTACAACCCACAAGCACGGCAAGACTATACTTTGTTAGTAAATCAAATAGTCAAGCGCAAGCCCCAAGGAATGTTGTTCGACTACATTCGCTATCTACGGGGCATCGGACCCGCTTCAGTTGCTACCAAAGTTCAAGACTTGTGGATTTACGGCCCAGCATCGCAGCAGGTTCTTTTGCAGCGGGCTAACAATCAGCAAGGGCGAGATTTAATTCAGCGATATTTGACTAGAGGATTTATCAATACTAATGATGTTCAAGCAGTAGTCAAACAGTATCCAACTGAGCGAGAACCTCTTTGGCAGGGCCGAATTCCGCAGGTGATGTCAGTAGCAACTCCACCTTCTAGAAGGGAGAATGCCGCATCAAGAACAGCCTCAACAACTCCCGCCACTAACAAGCCAAACCCTGCAACTCCCACACCAAAACCGACACCGCGGCTTCCCGATACCGGCATTCTGCAAAAAGACCTGTGGAAACTGAGCGTTGCTCACGCAGTCCAAGGGATTTTAGATTTTTTGGGGGTAGCAATTCAACCAGCTCAAAGGATGGGAATTCCTGTAGGAGCGGTGTTTTTTCCCACTGCAAATCAAGCGATAAATCAAGGGGGATATGATTCAAGATTGCAGCCTTGGGACACATTTCCGGCTACTGTAGAATTCCACGCCATGTCTTACGGAAATTGCGGGGATGTAAGCTGTATTGTGCCACAGGTGCAGCGGACAGTAAGTTTAGCGCCTGCGGGAGCAAAAATTATTCCTGCTATTGCTGGAGATTGGGGAAAACCTCTCAAAAATCGGCCGTCTTTGGAGATTCAAATGCGGGCAATTCGTTCTGCGACGCCGCAAATTAATGCGGTGAGTCATTTTGCTTTTGGGTGGCAAGAACCGGAGGATGAAAGGGCGCGGCAAACTTGCCGGTTGTAGGGGGATTAGTTGTTGTAGAGATGCGATTTGTAGCGTCTCTACAAAACGGGATTTGGGAAAGCAGCTAACTGTTGGACAAACTCTTGGTGCGTGGCACTGTTTAATCCCGTTTGAAGAGTTGCGATCGCACTTGGCATATCCCCGTCTAAGAGTGCTGGAACAGCCAGCCACAACCCCGGAAAAACTCTGCTGCGGATAATTCCTTCTGCATCGGGTAGCAGAGAAATATATTCTTCTTCCTGCAAGGAAAACCAATCAAGGCGGCGATCCATTACTTGCCAAACGAGATATTCTCTCACCATGCTGCGGCGGTAAACTCGCTTTTTGTCCCGCAGATCGATCGTAGCGGTACTAGCAGCAATTTCGGCAACAAATTCCGGCGCGCCTACAATGTAGCCGTCATCACTGAGGCTAGTTGCACCGCCATGTCGGGCATCAATCAGCAATACAGCATCCGGTTGAGGTTCGTTATCCACATCAAGACGCACCGTGGGGTTATCGCCAAGACGCACGCCTGGAGTAGCAATTTTGTAACTCCACAGCCAGCCCATTAAATCCGCATGGGGTTCGGCGTGGGGTTCAAAGCGTAAGGGTGAAGCCATATAAACAATTCCTTCGATCAATTCTGCTTTTTTGAGTCCCGGCATCGCTGTATAGCGTCGCTCGAATTCGGCACGGGTGAGCAAATCGCCATTTTCCAAAGGAGGGATGCTGATGCGGCTGAGATTTGCGGGAGCAATCATGGCTTTTCTCCTGTTGTTATGCGTCGGTATCTTGAATTTTATCTAATTTTAGGCATAGCTGTAAGCCAGAGTTATATTATCAGAAATAAATGCTGTGGCAAATGAGTACCAAATTGACCAATCAATGGGCGCTAAAAATCTTGTTTTTAATCGGATCGATCGCCCTAATTTCCCTTATTTCTGAAACGGGACAAACTGCAAACTCAAATTCGCTCGCCCAACAAATCGCACCCGTTGAAAATCCCCCGCCAAACCTGCTGAAACCTCCAAAACAAAAAACACCACATTCTCCCCCCGCAACTCCCTCTCCCAAACCTCCCGAACAACCTTTAGTCTTCGCACCGCCCGCGCAATTTCGCAGCCAAATTGTTTATAAAGCCAGTATTAACAACTCAAAAGTTATCGCCCTGACATTTGACGATGGCCCTTCGCCTGAAACTTTGAAAATATTAGCAGTTTTGCAGAAATATCAAGTTGTGGGTACATTTTTCTGTTTGGGTGCAAATTTGCGGGAGTATCCAGAAATTGCGAAAAGAGTTGTGGAAGCGGGAAATGCGATCGGCAATCATACTTGGCATCACTATTCTCACAATGTTACCGAAAAAACAGCATCGGATGAAATAGATAATACTGGGGTTCATATTTATCGATCGACTGGGGCCAAAAGTTTCTTGTTTCGCCCCCCCGGCGGCCGCTTAAATAACGGTTTGGCAAATTACGCTAAAAAGAAAAATTATGTAGTGGTGATGTGGTCGATCGATCCTAAAGACTTTCTGCAACCTCCGGCGGCTGCGATCGCCCGTAGCGTGCTATCCCAAGCTTCAACCGGGGCGATCGTATTGTTGCACGACGGCGGCGGAAATCGCCAGCAAACAGTCGAGGCGCTATCTGTAATTATTCCCAAACTCAAACAGCAGGGATATCGTTTTGTAACCGTGCCGCAATTACTGCAAATGCAAGCAGCCCAAAAATAGCGAATTGCAGATCGCAAATCCCAATGAACAGACATCTGGGCAAAATCGGCTTTATCTGCATTTCATCTGCATCCATCTGCGGTCAACAATCAAAATTCTGCTAAACTTATTAATAACCATAAAACCCTTTATTAATCATAATGCAAAAACTTCTATCAAGAGACATCAACCTCCGCTATCTAATCGATAACTTCGGCTTGCAGCGAGTTCGCAACAGCGAATTTTTCCGAGAATGGCAAGAAAACTTACCCGAAGTAACAGACTCAGAAAAACAATTGCTCGATCGCGTCCAAGACATATACTTCAACTTAGTAGACAACCCGCCTGTATTGGAAAATGCAGTCAAGCTAACAATCATCAGCCCCATTTTGTTTATTGCCGGTCTGTATGAGTCTCCTTTTCAAGTCAAAGCCGAAAAGTCGATCGCCATTCAAGAGGAAGACGAAGGCAGAATCATCGAAGGCAGAATAGATATCCTAATTATGAAAGCAAACTTGTGGGTGACAGTAATTGAATCCAAACAACTTTCGTTTTCAACTGACGAAGCACTTGCCCAACTCCTGACATATATGCTCGCAGATCCCGATCCCGAAACTCCTACTTTTGGAATGATTTCTACAGGTGGTAACTTTAGTTTTGTCAAGTTAGTCAGAGGCGAAATAGCTCAGTATGCCTTATCTCCAGAATTTGTAATCCGCAATCCCGGCAATGAATTGTACCGGGTTTTGCAGATTTTAAAACGCCTGAGTCAACTTCCAGACTAGCAATAAAAGCCATTTTGAGTTATCTTTCAAAGCAGACAATATCTAATATCTCAAATTTCAAACTGGTGCGAGCATGGTAAATTACTCGATAGTCGGCGCTGTGGCAATAGCTTCTGTCTGCTGGGCAGAAATAATACGAGACTTTTATCACGTCGTGTCCCATTATTGGGCACCCCTGCAAAAGCTGCACACTTGGCATCACCGCGTTTTCCGCCCGAATTTGACCCCCGTCAGCGAGACAATTTACAAGCAAGCACACTGGCGTCACGACGTGCCCGAAGCTGCGGCGATGATGGTTTTGGGGTTGTTGCTGTGGGGTGTAGCTTATTTTGGGCTACCGGAATATCACTGGGGCGCAGCAGCGGGCTGTATTTATACTTTAGGCTTTTTGGTGAGCGCGATCGCCCGCGGGTGCGGCATCAAAGGCGCAGACGAATTAACCGACATCACCCACCAACCGGGAGACTTCCTGACTCCCCCTGGCAAGTGGTTAGTTAATAAACCTTATCACTGGCGGCATCACTTCGACAATCAAAATGCTTACTATTGCGGTACTTTCACCTTAATAGATAAACTTATGGGTACAGCACTTTCTCTCAAAGGCAAAACTGTAGCCGTCACCGGTGCATCGGGAACTTTAGGTCGTTCGCTTCTCAAACACCTGCACAAAGCTGGTGCAAAAGCGATCGCCCTCACCTCTGGAAATGAGGAAATTACTTTGAATTTAGACGGCGAAAGTTTACCTATAAAAACCGTAACTTGGCAAGCTGGTCAAGAGGCAGACTTAGCCCTATTTTTAGAAAAAATCGATATTCTCGTCATCAATCACGGGATTAATGTACACGGAGAAAGAACAGGAGAGGCGATCGCAAACTCCTACGAAATTAACACTTTTTCCGCGTGGCGGCTGATGGAACTCTTTTTCTTAACAGTCCGCACTAACGAAAACATCGCTTGCAAAGAAGTCTGGATCAACACTTCAGAAGCAGAAGTAATTCCCGCTGTCAGTCCCCTGTACGAACTCAGCAAACGCGCCCTGGGAGATTTAGTCACCCTGCGGCGGCTAGACGCACCCTGCATCGTTCGCAAACTGATTTTAGGGCCGTTTAAAAGCAACTTAAACCCGATCGGCATCCTGTCTCCTGACTGGGTAGCGCAGCAAATTGTCAAACAAGCTAAAGCCGATGCGCGCAATATCATCGTGACAATTAATCCTTTGACTTTTATAGTTTTTCCAGTCAAAGAGTTTTTTGTTTCTCTCTACTTCAAAATTTTCAGCCGGAAAGCGATTTCAGAGATTAAAGCAGCGGCGGTTTCGGAAAAATCTAGCGTTGAATCTAAGATTAATTAATCAACAAGAAACCCGGTTTTTTAGATAAACCGGGTTTCTAACTTGGGATGTAATACCCCTTTGATTCTTTTGTCCCTCTCTGCAGAGACTAAATTTTGTGTACGATCGGTTTCAACAGCCGAGTCTTCTCTAATTACTAACCTCAGCCATTTCAATTACCCGGCCGTCATAATCCTTGACCAAAAAATTCAGCGGCTTTTCCCGGCGAATTTTATAACTAATGCCCCGAGTTTGTACCCTCATCAATAGCTGATCCAAACATTCGCGATCGAAACAAACGTGACGCGGGCGATTTTTTTCCCCTACACCGGCCCCACTAATAATGTGCAGTTGGGTATTTTTCATCAACTGATACCACAAACCCTCGGGACTGCCCATCGTTTGAGAGCTCGTTGCCCTCCCGACATTCGGCGACAAATACAGCGGATCGATACCAGTTGTGCCCAAAGTTTGCTCGTAATTGTAGTAGTAGTGCAGCGGCACTTCTGCTACGGGCAGGTTTAGCATACCTTCATAGAACTCCCTGGCTTGTCCGAGATCGGATACCATTACCGTGTGTACCTTCGGAGCACTGGTGAGAAACATCCACATCGCCCCCGCATAGGCGGCCAGCAGCATCACCATAATCCCTTGAGTCGAAAACAAGCTGTCAAGGGGCAGGGATGGCAAGAAAGAACTCAGGTGTAAAGGGTGAAGTCCAAAAGCAATAAAACTAACTGCTAGAGTCATGAATTATAAGAAAGGGTAAACAACGAAATTTATCAAGATTGCAGTCGCGATCGCCCGCGAGACTTAAACTATTAGCTTAGCCATCTATGTTAGCAAAAACTAGCGGTTAAGCCCTACCCGATGAAAGTCTTTGTATACGGCACTCTCAAACCGGGGGAGTCCAACTACCTCCGCTACTGCGAAGGAAAAGTTGTGGATGCTTACCCCGCGATCGCCCGCGGTCAACTTTTTGCCCTGCCGATCGGCTATCCTGCGATGATGGCCGGAGATGGCACAGTCTGCGGTTTTCTTCTCTGTTTCGCAAACTCGGCTATTTTGGACGATTTAGATCGATTGGAAGACTATCATCCGCTGCGTGAACCGACACAAAACGAATATCAGCGGCAGGAAATCGAAATCTTCGATCTGCACCTCAAACCTTTAGGCACGGCTTGGGCTTACTTCATGTTACCCGATCGCGTTCGTTCCCTAGGAGGCATCTGGCTGCCCCACGGCAGGTGGGAAAATCGGTTTTTCACCAAATAAGGTGGTTAATGCCGATGAGCTTACTAAATAGCCATTGCAGTGGGCGAAGGTGGCTCAAACCTGTAACCGTAACCCCGAATAGTTTTAATAAACTGCGATCCAGTAGCATCAACTTCAATCATTTTCTTGCGAATCTGACCGATATGTACGCTAACAACTTTCTCTTCTCCTGTGTCGTTGCAGTTCCACCCCCAAATTTTTTCAATTAGCTGTTGGCGACTCCAAGATTGACGGGAATGACTTGCTAAAAAATACAGGATATTAAATTCCAAGGCTGTTAACTTGATAATGCGATCGTTGAGTGTTGCTTCCCGACGCGCCGAATCGATCGCGAATCGATCGAATATAATACGTGATGGAGTCACAGGTCTCATGCGTCTCAACACAACTTCTATACGAATTGCCAACTCTGCCAAACCAAAGGGTTTACAGATATAATCATCAGCACCGGCGGACAGGACTTTAAGTTTATCAGCTTCGTCTGTGCGGCTGCTTAGCATGATCACAAAAACATTAGTACGGCGCTGCATTTCTTGGCAGAGGTGATAGCCTGTAGTATCCGGCAAATTCCAATCGAGAACTACTAGCAGTGGCTTTAATTTCTCAAACAATTCTAAAGCGGTCTCGCCATCTGCTGCCGAATCTACTTGATATTTCTGAGTTAAAAAACGATGAACTAGAGTGCGGATGGATGGGTCATCATCCACAACTAGAATCTTGGGAACAGTATCAGTAGTCATCACAAAAAAAAATATTTTTCTTGTCAGTTGAAACTTGGCAATTACAGTACAGCTTTAGTCAAGCATAAATCCCAGATCGAGCCAAATAACTGGTAATTCTTCAATTAACTTAGCTTGGAGGTCAAAAGGCTCTCCCATATCCCAAATTTTGACTTCTAGGCGTTCGCTAAATACGGTTATTTCAAGGTTAATCGGAGTTTCAAATGGCAGATTTTTATGAGCGTGACGAACAGCATTTGTAAACCCTTCTATCGTAGCAAGTTTGCACTGCTGCAAAACTGCTTCGGGAATGGGTAGATACTCTAACTTCTCGACCCACCATAAAACTTGAACAACACTCTTGAGGTCAGTATTGAGTTGAAGGTGAATTGTTTTAATTGGCTGGTTATAAGTTTGACAAGATTGGTAATTGCGTTGCTTTTGCCACCCCAAAATAAAGGCATTCCACAAGTCAAGTACCCGCTTTAAATAACCAGATTGAGGCGGAGGTTGGGGTGGTATTATACCTGGATGAAAATATTTCACAATTAATAGACAGTTTCGCTCGTCATAAGTGCGTGTATAGCTTAGCTTATCGGCAATTTTGCTAATAAGTTTTATGCCTATTCCACGGGAGGGAATGTCATTTATACTATTTTTCATGTTGCTATCCTTTCTCATCATTTAATAGGTGATTTTTAGAGACACAAGAGAGTGGCATTCTGAAGGGTTAATTTTGCCTGATTTATGCCTGACTTTTCCCGTATGCCCTGCAGTTGTTGTCAGGATCATTTTCTCTTTGTTGCTGGGGTCTTGACAAACTCAGTTTGCGATCGCTAAACTGATCTAAAATTGACATTGACAATTAGAGAAGTAAATTATATAATGACGACCCTCAAAGCCTCTGAGGAGGGATTAGTAAAAATTAAGCAAGCTAGAAGAGAAAGGGGCTCGACAATAGAAGACCCCAAATGGTTAGTAGAAGCTAGTCAAAAATTAGAACCCGATCGAACTTGGACAGAGGCAGGCCCTTATGCCGATGGTCTGTCGCTGCCAACTTGGAGGCGTTTTTTACGAGGACAAGAACCCATTAAAGCCAATGCTTTCAAGGCTTTCTGCACGGTTTTGCAGTTGAATTGGGAAGAAATTGTCGATCGTCCTCCACCAGAAAATACGCAGCCATCGAATTTAGACATTGATTCGGTAGTGGAAGAGATCCGGCAAAAATGCCACAGCAAAATCCAACAGCTTTACAGCAAAATGCAACTGTTAGATATTGCACAGCCCGTTGATGTCAGCAAGCTCTACGTTGAAGTCAACATTTTGGAGGAAATTACCAGTTGGCAGCCGGGAGAAATTCGCGATTTATTGAGAGACTTCAACCCAGATGCGGATAACTTTAACCGCTTAGGATTGGGTAAAGTACGCCAGAAACGAGTCCCTGGATTGGATGCAGTGAAATCTCACTCTAAATTGATGGTACTCGGCAAACCTGGTTCCGGTAAAACTACCTTTTTAAAACACATTGCCATTGAGTGCGATCGATCAGAATTTGAAGCAAACAAAATACCGATTTTTATACCTCTAAAAACCTTTGCTGAAATCGCTAATCTTGACTTATTAGAATATATCAGCGATGAATTTGCCAGTTGCGGAGTTGAGGCGCGATCGCAAACTGAATCTGTACTTAGTCAAGGCAGATGTTTAATTTTATTGGACGGCTTAGATGAAGTGCCAGAATCAGATAGCGAGGCAGTCGTCAGACAGATTCGTCAGTTTGTCAAAAAGTATTACAACAATCAGTTTATTATTACCTGTCGAATTGCCGCTGCTAAGTACCGATTTCACGACGAAGCCTTTACCTGTGTTGAGGTAGCGGATTTTAATTGCGAGCAAACCGCTGCCTTTGCTAAAAATTGGTTTGCAGCATTTTCCCAGAATCTTGAGGCAGGGAAAGCTTTAGCCTCTCAATTTGTAGAGACGCTGACACTGCAAAAAAATCAGCAAATTCGAGAACTAGCAGTAACGCCAATTTTGCTTAATCTGACTTGTTTGGTATTCCAAGCCAAAGCAGATTTTCCATCCAACCGAGCCAAGTTGTATGAGGAAGGAATGGAAATTATGCTCAGAAAATGGGATGAGACTAGAGGCATTCAACGGGATGAAGTTTATCGAGATTTAAATTTTTCCCGCAAACAACATTTACTTGCTTTTGTGGCAGCTATTACTTTTGAGCAGGGCGATTATTTTTTTGAAAAAAATACTGTTCAGCAATTGATTGCCGACTATCTGGCTCACTTACCCGATGCCACAACTGACCGCGTTCAGTTAGAAATGGATAGTGAGGTTGTCCTGAAGGCGATCGAGGCACAACATGGATTATTAGTGGAGAGGGCAAGAGGGATTTATTCGTTTTCTCATCTAACATTCCAAGAGTATTTCACTGCTAGACAAATTGTTAAAAATTCCGCTCCCCAAGCTTTGGAAAAACTGGTCAGCAACCTGACAGAGAAGCGTTGGCGAGAAGTATTGTTCTTAGCAGTTGGAATGTTGCCAAAAGCTGATGACTTGTTACTGTCAATGAAACAGCAAGTTGATGGACTGGTCGCTGAGGACGAGCAGTTGCAGCAGTTCCTCCTGTGGGTAAGAAATAAATCTTTTTCCATTAAGGCTCCCTATAAACCATCAGCTATCCGCGCTTTTTATCTGGGTCGAGAGGTAGAGCGCGTTAGTAACCCTGGTTCTAACTTGAATTTTGACTTAAATTTGATCCGTATTCTTGGTTATGCCATTGACCATACCTTTAAACCACCCCTTGAACTTTTTTTCTTGGACTTTACTTCTTATTATGACAATGAACGTGACTCTGGCTTGGCTACTGAACGCCACTCTGACTTGGCGACTGATATTGTTCTTGATGTTGCAATGTTTTATGCAATTGACCTTAATATTCCCTATACTTATGCTGCTGCATCAGGTCGCAATCTCCTCTCTATCCTCGCCTTTACTCTCAATTTAAATCTGGAACCAGAATTGAAGCAATCTCTGCAAAAACTCAGAAACCAACTATATGATTCAGCATATATAAACAGAATACAGGAGTGGTGGAGAAGCGAGCGGGAGTGGTGGAATGCTAAAGGTCAAGATTGGACTCAGCAATTAATAAATCTGATGATTAAGTATCGCAATATAGGTCACGATTGGCACTTCAGCCAAGAGCAAAAGTCATTGCTGAGAAAGTATTACGATGCTAATAAATTGCTGGTAGAGTGCCTGAATAGCGGTTGTAATGTATCTCCTGCTGTGCGGCAGGAAATTGAGGAGACATTGCTGTTGCCGATCGCAAATCTGCAAAAAACCGATGACAAGTGCGATCGCCCGCTCTAATTCCACTCGCTACCTACTCCGATATCAAGATGCGATCGCCCCACAATTCGTCATTCAAAGCCGGCGAAGTGTCAAAGGATCTATCCACGTTGAAAAACTGGGAAAAATGGCAAAAGCCCCCTTTTTTAGGGAGCTTAGCAACTTCAGTTATGCTCAAAACAGAAATCCTACTGCGCCTTTGGCAATGACTTTTGAGGGGTTGCTACACCAACTTTGGGAATATCCATGATCGGTGCATTCACCCCAAGCATCAAATCGTTGGGATTAACCATCTCCACCAAAGGCTCGTTTAAAGCCATAATCAAACCGTCTGATTCAGCAGGAACGGGCGATCGAGCAAACTGAGGAGCAAACAATTGGCGATCGCCAACGACACCAGACACCACCGCAATCAACAAAGCTGCGATCGCACCTCCACCCAAAATCCAAGTTTGTTTCGGCTTGCGTTCCACCCGCTGCAAAACCTTCGCCGCCAACTCCTCGGCAGATTGTTCCGAAGCAGGCACCGGCAGTGCCTGAAAACTCTGCTGCATCATCAGCAGTCGCGAGTACAAACGCTTCGTAGTGGGGTCATTTGTCAGCCACTCCTCAACTTGCCGGCGTTCTGTCGCCGTCACTTCACCGTCGAGGTAGGCACTTAGCAATTCAAAGCGATCGCGCATCATAGTAGTTACATTGCCCTGGGCATAATTGTTGTTAACTTGAGTTTCAGCGAGTGAATCCCCGACACCTTGCTGATTCTGATTTTTATCGAATTCACAGTTACTATTCATAATTTCAGACTTGCTCTAATTGGGGAATCACGCACTCGCTATTTGAAGGATTTACTGCTTATTTATATTTTAAAAGAGAAGTTTTGATGTCACAGCAAACATCACCAAATCTTCTTAACCCGCCTCTGAAAATACTTTTGCTAATTACCATCGAGATATTTTTGCAATTCCAACTGCAATCTTTGGCGAGCTCTAGCAATTCTCGACTTGACAGTTCCCAGAGAAACTCCGGTCATTTCGGCTATTTCCTCATAGGCTAAACCTTCTATTTCTCTCAAAACAATTGTTGTGCGGAATACTTCCGGCAAATCTGCGATCGCCACCCGCAACTGGTCGTAAAATTCTCTAGTCGTCAAATCTTCATCAGGCCCCGGACTGTCTGCCGGAATTTCCCAATCAACCTCGCCATCTTCCAGAGTACGGGGTACGTCGAGCGACAGCGGAGTTCGCACCCGCTTGCGCTTCCGCAACTCATCGTAAAACAAATTAGTGGCGATGCGGCTGAGCCAGCCCCGAAATTTAACAGGCTCTTGCAAACGGTTAATATTGCGGTAGACCCGAATCCACACTTCCTGAGCCAAGTCTGCTCGGTCTTGCCAGTCAGGGGCCAAGTGATAAAGAACCCTGTCTACGTGGGACTGATACCGCTTCAACAGTTCTGAAAAGGCCGTGGTCTCAGGTCGATTTCCTTCCTGACACCGCAACACCAAGTCATAATTAGAGAGTTTTTCGGCTGGCAATTGCACTCTTTGAACGGTCGCCACAACCGCAGACCAGGACACGGAAATAAAGTCGCTCATCGGTGGAATTGGCTCATCGAACATTCCACACTTTTTGACGCTAGCAGATCCCTATTGGTTCCCGCGCTCGGAAACTGCGATCGGCTTGAGTCATCAAACAGTCAATGACTGCTAACTGCTTACTAATGCCCGACAACCTCGCACGCTCCTATACTAACCCAACTGCTAGAACCGTCAGCCCAATGTTCCTTTTTCCAAATCGGTACATTGTGTTTGAGCGTATCTATGGCGTACTGGCAAGCTGCAAAGGCCTCCCCCCGGTGGGGACAGCCAACAGCCACCAGTACGCTGATTTCGCCCACCTGCAAGTGTCCGACGCGGTGGTGAATAGCGACCCGATTGACATCGGCCCACTGGCGGCGGATTTCAGTAGCAATTTGCTGGAATACTCGCACAGCCATAGGTTCGTAGGCTTGATATTCTAGGGAAACTACAGCTTGACCGTCAGTTTGGTTGCGGACTGTACCGCTCATCATTACCACGGCTCCGTTCGCGGGGTCATCTGCCAAAGCATATATTTCCTCTACAGACAAGGGCGCTAAGGTAATGGCGAAGCTGTCTGATTCATGCCGTTGAGGAATTGTGCCGATCGAAAGTGCAGCGCTAGAGTTCATTGCCAAAGAAGTGGTGCTGGATATGTTAATTGATCTTGACACAAATCAAGTGGCGATCGATTGATCTTGCATCCTTGTCAAGGAGACGGGGTGGCTAATCTTGAGGCTAATCTCGTAGCACGGGCCAGGGCCCGATGCCATCTTCCCGAACTTCTGCACCAGTGCGATCGGCTACACTATGACTGGCCCGAAGCAAATTAAGATTGTGCTTGAAGACGAGCGGGATGCTTGTTCGATCGAATTAACTGCCGATATTGCTGTAGCAATTCAATAAATCCGCACCAAAATAAGTAGTGTCATTCGCAACTCAGTACAAGCAATTTCCAACCCCAATCGATAACTTCGTTCCCTTTTGAATGACACAGTTAAGTTTAATTCTGCCGGGAGTTCTGATCCGCGTCTGCAAAATTTTTAGCAGCCGATGTAAACTTTATTTATTTTTTTGTTCCGGAAAGCTACATCAATGACATGATATACCTGTGCAGGGTTCAGGAACATTAGCCAATACTCGGCAACAGCAAGACCTTAACGCCCTTTTGTGGCTTTTATGAAACATAAGTTAATAATTTGGGCTGTTAATTGAGGTTTTGACCTGAGTCTGCACCAAGAAAGGTTAACAACAATCACGAGGAAACTATGGAAGCACTAGCATTGAGCCACTCTTTTGTTGCTTATGAATCTCCAGAGTCCGAACTCCAGGTCAAGTCGTTAGACCAACTGGGCTTGAAAATTCCTAATTCTGCATGGATAGGCGTTGCAGGTATGGCAGTAGCCCTATCTGTTCTGAGTGTCGGTGGCGAAGCCCAAGCAGGTTGCTACCGCAAACACTGTGGCCATCGCGCTCATCACAGCCGTCACAGCTACGCCGAAGTTGCAACCAACGGCGGCCGACTGAATATCCGCCACCGCCCCGATGGCTGTTCTCATGTCATCGGCAAGTTATACAATGGAGACAATGTGAAATTGACCGGGCGTTACAGATACGGCTGGGCCCAACTCAAAGGTGGCGGCTGGGTGAAAGCCTCGTGGCTTTCCTAACTCTTAACTAGAGCACTTTACATTTCTAGAAAGAGTGTTGATCGTTACCCGGCAAAACCGGGTAACGATTATTTTAAAGAGGCGATCGATCCTGAAAATCATGGAATATCCGAAATTCATGACTAACAACTAACAGCCTAAACTTTACCGCCGCCGATTAGATAAAGTAATGCCATCCTCACCGCCACGCCGCTGGTAACTTGCTGAGAAATCAGGCTAAACTGGGCATCGTCCATCAAGTCTGAACTAATTTCCACGCCACGGTTAACTGGGCCAGGGTGCAACACCTTCACATCCGGCTTGCAGAGTTTGAGCCGATCGCGCGTAATCCCGTACAAAGAATGGTACTCTCGTAAACTCGGCAGCAAATGGTCGCTCATCCGTTCCTTTTGCAGCCGCAAAGTCATCACAAAATCAGCATCGGCCAAAGCAGGTTCCAGATGCCAGTGCAAAAATAACTTGCCTTCCCTACCATCGCCACACTCAGCAAACAACAGCGGTAGCAAAGTTGGCGGCCCGGCCAAATGAACCTCTGCCCCAGAAGCCGTTAAACTCCAAATATTAGACCTAGCAACCCGCGAATGCAAGATATCCCCCACCACAGCAATTTTTTTGCCCGCTAAAAGTTCCAGCCGCGGACGTTCGGTATCTAACAGAGCACAAATAGTAAATAAGTCTAGCAAACCTTGCGATGGGTGTTCGTGCTGGCCGTCTCCTGCATTGAGAACGCTGACTCTCGAACCCAAGCGATCCATTTCCGAAGCAATCGTGCTGGGAACTCCAGCTTGTTCGTGCCGGATTACCATCAAATCCGTTCCCATCGCCAGATAAGTCTTAGCCGTATCCAGAATAGTCTCCCCCTTCGTTAGAGAAGAACTTCCCGGCGTAAAATTTAGCGTATCCGCCGACAGCCGCTTCGCCGCCAACTCAAAACTATTGCGAGTCCGGGTAGAAGGTTCAAAAAATAAATTCGCGACCACTTGACCCTGCAGGGCCGGCACTTTCTTCGTGCGGCGGCCGAGCACCTCCCGAAAACTGGCTGCAGTTTGCAGCACCGTATCGTATTCGTCCGAGGTAAAATCAGCCAGAGTGAGAATGTGTCGCCTTGTCCAAGTCATACAATTTTAGATTTTAGATTTTAGATTTTAGATTTTAGATTGACTCAATCAGGACGGATGATGGGTTTGGAACTTGCTGGTACGCCCGCTCAGCAGTCGCCTTTGAATGTTTGATCGACATTTAGGGGTGGCGATCAACAGTATCCAACAATTTTCGATCGCTTTTGCGGTGAGTAGAGTTATAATCAGTTTATGTAGCTCAGACCCCACTCTCACAGCGAACCCAGCGTCGAAGGTGAAACAGGTGTGGTTTACCCGCAGGAAAGCGGAAATTACGCTTTAGCAGCGAAAGAGCAGTAGTTGCAGTTTCTCCTACGCAAACTCAGCCTTGTCAAGAACAACCCGAACGCAGCCCTTGCATCTACCACTATGTGGAAACAATCGAGGCGGCCAACCTTCCACTGTCAATCGACAGCATATAGCGGGACATTTTAAAGATGATTAATTCTTTGAAGTCGGTCTTGACTCTTCAGTCCTGCTTATAGCCCCTTGTCAAAACGAACTCTGTTAAGATACAAGTTGAATATGTAGCTTCCCGACAAAAATCTACACGTATCTTGGCGAGACTGTTCTTGGCGAAACTGCGGTAAAAAGTGAGAGCTGGGAAGTGGTAATTACACAAGATTTAAACAATTCAAGAGGTATTATGAGCCAGCAGGTTATACAGCCGATGGTTAAGTTCCAGCGTCAGGTGCATTCTCTCGTCACGTCTGACATTATCAAGCCGACAGACAGTATTTGGAAAATTGCTCTGCTTTACGGGGACGAATGGCCGTACTGGAAACAGCAATTGCTAGAGTTTGATTTTTCTATGCAAGACCCCGTGAGCGAGTTGATAGCTGTAGAAGCTTGGGACGAAGAATAACAGAGAAGACGGAGGACTGGGGTGTCGGAGAGAAATTTCGAGGCGATCGGGTAAATTTTCTTTCATAAATTTCCGTTGCTAACTTCTTCCCTCTTCCCTCTTCCCTTTGCCCTCTTCCTAATGACTTGTGACTTTTGACTTGTGACTTTTGACTTCTATTAAAAGGAAGCTGCTAAAGCTCGAGCTAATTGTTGAGCAGTTTGAAAGCGATCCCCAGGCTTAGCTGCCGTGGTTCGTAAAATTGTCTCCCGCAGTTTGGGGGCGATCGTCGGAATATTTTCGAGCTTAAACCCGTAACCTCCAGCTATTTTCCCGTAAAAGTTTTGAGGGCTTTGGGCCGTCAGCAAAAAAATCAAAGTAGGCCCAATAGCATATAAATCCGACTGAGGGAGAGGTTGTCCCCGGTCTTGTTCTGGTGCGGTGTAGCCTTCAACGCCGATGCGAGTCCCTGGAGGAGTGCCGATTTCTTTAACAGCACCAAAATCCAGCACTGTAATGCAATTGTCGCGGTGGCGCACCAGCAAATTAGCAGGTTTAATATCCCGGTGGACGATCGGGGGTTTTTGAGAGTGAATGTAGTCCAAAACTTCACAGGTTTGGATCATCCACTCTATTGCTTGTTGGGGAGCAACAGGCCCGCGGTTGTAGATGCGTTTTTCTAAATCCTCGCCGTGGAGCATTTCCATCACCAAGTATTTTTTGCCCCCTTCCACAAAAAAGTCAAAAAACTGAGGAATTCCCGGATGGTGGAGGGCCTTGAGAGTTTTAGCTTCACGTTCAAACAGTTCTTGAGCTTTGACTATTTGAGCCATATCAGCATTCATTTCCTTGAGGACTACCAGAGAATCTGCGGGGGAACTTCCGGGTTGTTGAGCTTTCGCTTTATCTCGATCCCAGGCTAAAGTCGTTGTTCCCATACCGCCTTGGCCCAAAGTTCTCAGCACTTGGTAGTGTCGGACAGTGCGATCGACTTTAATCGGTTCGCCGCAGTGGATGCAGAATAAATTCCCCGGCGGGTTTCCCGCGTGGGTACACCTCGGTGCCACGAGATTGACGGTGGGGTTCGCCTCAATCTTGCCACCGACTTCAATAGTAACCACTTGGAAATGCAGAATTGGGCCGCCCCGCGCCAACTGGATCAGGGCACCGTCGGATATCCAACCCTGAGACATGAGAATACCGTTCACCAAAGTGCCATTTGTCCCCGAATTGACTAAGTACCACTGGCTGGATCTCCCGCTATTAACTCTTTGCAATTCCAGATGCTGCCGTGACACTAGAGCATTGGGGATCACAACGTGATTGTCTGGAGAACGGCCGATGCGAATAATGGATTCGCTCTCGAAACTCCACTGTTGTAGGGGGGTCTGTGTTTCTGGATCTAAAAGAGTCAGCAGCATTTTCGATTGATGTGGTTGAACTCCCTGATGTGGCAGTGAGAGTTGGCAGGAATTTACAGATTTGGGGCGTAGCGCTTTGAAAAATTAGAAGTTAAAAATTACTTATGAGCTTCACACGTTCGTTTCAGGAAAACTTTATAATATCCTGATTATGATTAAAGATTTCATAAACAATTAAGTTATAAATAGTTTTTTGGGAACAATTATTCATCAAATTTGTGAGGGGCTGATCGCTCCTCAAAACACAGTTGATCGATTTAACACTGGAAACTACAAAAAGTAGGTAAAAAATCGCTCAACTTTTACCTACATTTGCTGTAGCAGCAGGTTTTGATTTACCCCCACATCTATATGTAGGGCAGGGCGGACACTTCCTGCCTATGCCCAAATTGCCCCGAGAGCGATCGAGTATAAAACAGATTTCGCATCAGCCCGCCTGCTGGGTCACTTCATTTTAGTTGATTTTTTTTCATTAGACCAACTATTTTTGTAAGTGAAAGTTCTTTCAACTATGATGAATCCACTTCCTATCAAGCCACTTTTTCCGGTAGATTCCCTGAACAAATTCTCAAAATTAAAGCTACGGATAAATGGTTGGTAATTCACAGCTTTTCTGCAATCGTATGGGTCTGTAATCAGTTTGTTAACACTCAAACCGAAGCTGTTTTAACACCGGATACCTAAAAACAGAGCGAACACTAAAGCCTTGCCCGGAAACGGCAGAATCTGTTTTTTTTCTCTGCAACAGTTGCAGGTTTAACCCATGCCGTCACGGGGGAAAGCGCCACCTTTGAAAAAGTTGGCAGCATCCAAATTCTAAAATCGAAATGCGCCTACTTGCGCCCGAATGATAATTGCCGTGATATTGTCGTGACCGTTGCGTTTGTTGCCCAGTTCAATCAACTGGGCAACTCCCTGGTCGAGATCAGCTTGGGCATTGAACAGGGGTTCGAGAGTGTTCTGCCAGTGAGTTTCCAACAAATCATTATCTGTCAGGCCGTCGGAAGCCAAAATTAATAAGGTATCTTCGCACAAGTCTAAAAACTGCACGTCAGGCTTGAGAAAATTACTGTCTCGCGGGCCGAGGGCTTGAGTTAGTTGATAGGCGTCGGGACGGGCATAAGCAGTTTCCGGGTCAACCCCGCGCTTAATTTCGCGCTGACCTACTTCGTGGTCGGAGGTGATTTTTTCTAGGGTTTGTCCCTTTCTCAGTCGGTAGAGGCGGCTGTCGCCGACGTGGGCAACGGCAAATTGGGTGTCTTGAACTAAGACTGCGACTAGAGTTGTACCCATGCGGGCGCTGCCGGAGCGTCCGTCCTTTTGATTGATTTCAAAGATGGCTTTGTTGGCTAGCAGGACTCCCTCGCGGATGGTGTCTGCCGGAGGTAGTTGATTTTCCCAACGGGTTTGAAAGAATTCTCTGAGAGTTTCAGCGGCTAGTTGACTGGCTACTTCTCCGCTGTCGTGTCCGCCCATGCCGTCGCAGAGAATGTAAAGCCCTTTGGTTTGAAAGATGCGACCGAAGGAGCTTTCGAGTTTGTTGAGCTGAGTCCAGATGCTGAAGAAGTCTTCGTTGTGGTCGCGCGTGCGGCCAACATCGGTGAGGCCTGCGTCTTCTAAGCTGTAAATCTGGAGTGGCATCGGCTGGGTTAAGACCTCGCCAACGTCGGGGGGCGACTCGTCGGGGCCGCGGAAAGGCCGGCGCGTCGGGGTTGAGCTTGGTGAAGGTGCGGGTTGGAGTTCGAGGGGAACTGTTTCTAGGCGCGATCGCAATTCCTCGATTGTGTTAATCTCGCCTCTGTACATTTGTTGCAGCAGTTCGAGCAAAGCGCCAAACTGAGTGCGATGATCGGACTGGCTAAATATCACCTGCCACAATTGCCCCAAATCTACCAGTTGCAGGTTTGAGCCGGCGGGTTCGGGATAGAGGTATTGCAGCCGCAAAGAAGCCAAGGAAAAGGAAGAGTCGGGGTTGACTCGCAAATTTGTCAGTTCCAACAAGCTTTGCCGACAGCGCCACGGTTCTAGGGCAGCCCAGAGTTCTGTCATTTCGTGCAGCCAGTATAAAATTTGCTGGGTGGAAGTTTCGGGTTGACTCCAGCGTTCTACCAGCAGCGGCCATTGGGAGCAGTCTTCTAGCAGCAGGACTGCTTGTTCGTTGTCTGACCAGCTATCGTGAATTACTGGCAGGTTTTGAGAGAATTGCCACCGCAGTGCCAGATAAGGTTCAGCTATGCCTTGGCAAAGCTCTGCTAAGGCGGAATTGGTTGAATTTTCTCCGCCTTTGATTGCTGCGGTATAGGGGGATGTTCGTCTGGCGACGCTGGCAGAGTTGGCTGCTAGCATGGCTTTGAGGGGTGACATTTCCAGCGGCTGACAGTCCAATACTGTTACTGCTACTGTGTCTGAGCGTTTTCTCGGTGGCACGGTTTCTAGGAGTTGGTAGCGCTGCTGAGTGTCTAAATAAGCTCCGGCTGGCTGGGAAGGGATTAAATATTGTGAATTGGGGATGGGGACTTCTGGAGATGGAGGGGAGGTGTCAGCTATGTTTGGGCTGTGGGGGTTCTCGGTTGCTTCCTGGATTTGTTTAGGCTGTGGTGCGGTTGTAAAATTCTGCTCAGATGGGGTGATTTCGCGCTCTGGTGCTGTAGTAGAGCTTTTTTCTTTTGTTTGAAAGGATGCTGGTGCGATCGCCCCCACGGCTACCACAGCGTCTATTTCGGCGCTGCTGAATTCGGCGGCTTCGGCCAGTGGAGAAGTTGATTCGACTGCTGTTGGGGGTTCGGCTGGGGTGGTAATTTCTGTTTTAATGGCGTCTGTGATTGCTTCAGGAGAGTTTTGGGGCGATGCGATTTCTGGCACCATCTCTGGTTTTTGCAGAAACTCGGCTGGGGGTAGGGTGGATTCGTCTGCCTCGACTGCTGGAAAATTCGATCGACCGCAGATAATCGCCCGCCACACTTGACCTGTTGCGACGCCGCAATTCTGACATTCTTTGGCGCTAAAAGCGACTTGGGCACCGCATTCGTGGCAAGGTTTGTAAATTAGGGAATTTCCGCATTGTTGACAAAACTTGTTTGGATTGGGATTTTCAAATTGGCAGCGGGGACAGAGAAGCATAGGGGTTTTAAATTGGAGATGGGCGATCGAGTTTGGCGGTGGGGAGTGTTGGGTTTTGGGCTGTGAGTTAGGAGTTATGAGTTTTGGGCCTGACTCGCAACGGATAACTCGCATTGCCCTATGCCTTATTTTATCGGGATGAATTCAGAACTAAGATATTTCTTAGAACTGAGATGTGGCAGCCGTGTCAGGAATAGACCTCTTAAGCCAGACCCACAAAAATTTCTCTCGCTTCTGGGGTCCAAAAGCCAGCCCCACCAGTGGTAACAGCGTGTGTAACCCATAAGCAAAGTTATCTTATGAGTGGAACGGGCCGGAGAGCCGTTCTTAACAATGCTGCTAGATATCAGTTAGAAGGGATTTGCTGTAGAATCTTCTTGGAAAACGGTTTCTCGGGCGATCGACACAATGGTGGAGAGGGGTACTTCACAGAAATATTTCCGCCGGAATTGTTCTTCGGAGACTGCTGCTAGGAATTGCGCTGCAAAACGCGCGGCAATCGGGGAATTTGGCACTGAGAATTGAATGGATTGGCTATCTAATAAGGGTTTGGGCATTTGAGCGAGCGCGTCTTGCTGCTGTGGGGTTTCGGGTTGTCTGGCGATGTGGAAAGCTCGATCGCGGTAATGGATTTGGAAACCGAGATATGTTAAGGTTTTGAACCCTAGTTGCAGCGATGTGTCGCTGATGCCGAGTTTTTGGCGGAGTTGCTGTCTGGTGACGGGTTTGTTGGTGCGGCTGAGGTATTTGGCGATGCCGATTAGCTGTTGGCAGATTTGCTGTGGGGGTACGAGTGGGGGTAATGTATAGGCGATCGCGAGTTTTTTCTGAGTGTGCTGTGCTTGCCGAAACCAGATCCGCAGTTCGTCCCAGCTTGCGGGGCATTCTTTGAGGACGATCGAGTTTTCGCGATCGACCTTTTCGGAATTGTAAACTAGATTGTCGATCGGCATTGGAGATTCTAACTTTGTGCTGGCTGCTAATAACACTTCATCATTATTTCTATTGCGCCAGTCTACGATCCAATCTATTTTAGTCTGAGAATTTATTTGGCTGTCTTCCGTGCGTTCTTGCACTGATACGAGGCGCACTTCATACCGCGATTTGTAAGTATTAAAATCGAGTTCAACAGTGACATCGCAGCGGCATTGGGGAACTTCGTTTTGATTGTGTCCCCACCAAATGCCGGGAAATCCCGTATCGATCGATTCATCCCTAATTGTAAATTCTGTTTTGATATATTCTACTTTTTGCCCTTTCAAATCCTTAATTCTTTGATTCCAAAGATTCTCAAACCAGCAGTTTTCAATCAGCAATTTGGGTGCGGGGTTGCCCATGCCACAAGGTTCGAGCAATTTTAGTTCTTGAAATAAGTCCTTTCCTAATTCGGAGACAGTAATTTTTAGGTCGGCTTGAACGGGGGCGGCTGTTAAACTATCGGTGCTGTATTGTTGTCGCAGTTGCTGATTTACCGCATCTGTAAATAGGGGGATATTTTCAACTGGGAGACTCAATCCGGCGGCGAAAGGATGACCGCCAAATCTGTGCAATAAATGCGCTTGGTCTTTGACTAATTGGTAAAGGTCGATTTGATTGGCGGAACGGGCGGAACCCCTGGCAATTTTGGATTGGGAAAGTGTTGGTGATTCTGAATCTAATAAAGAGGTAAATTGTATTTCTGGGGAATTTTCATTAATTTTTTCGCTTCCTTCTGTGCTGAATAAAATCACCGGGCGGCCGTATTCTTGGGCGATTTGTCCCGCTACTAATCCTAATACTCCTACGGGCCATTGGGGGTCGCTGAGGACGATGACGCTAGTAGTTGAGAGGTCGAGTTTGGCTAATTTGGCGGCCGCATCTTTGGCAACATCTTTTTGTAAAGATTTGCGCCGGGAGTTGGCAATTTCGGTTAAATTTGCTAGTTCTTCGCAGCGTTTTTTGTCGCGGCTGGTGAGGAGTTCTACGCAGAAGCTGGCGTCGCCTTGAATGCGGCTGACGGCGTTGATTCGGGGGCCGAGACCGAAGGAAATGTCGGTTGGGCGATCGCCCGATCTTTTGCACAGTTCGAGCAATTTTGCAACTCCCGGGCGGGTGGGATTTGCGAGTTGTTTTTGCAGTTGTTCGATTCCGAGTTGTGCTAGGTAGCGGCTGTCTCCTGTAAGTTGGACTAAATCGGCAATTAAGCCGATCGCTACTAATTCTAATAAATCTGTGAGCGGGCGCTGCGGAATATCCGGTAATGTGTGATATAATGCTTCAACTAATTTGTAGGCTACTCCAACTCCTGAGAGGTTAAATAGTTGGTGGTTTGGGGGGAAGTAGCGGGGATTGATAATGGCTGTAGTTGGCGGGCGATCGTCCGGTAATGTATGATGGTCGGTGATAATTGTATCGATGTTTAAGGTGGTGGCATATTCGATTTCGGCGATGTTTGTACTGCCGGTATCGCAGGTAATAATTAAGCTAATTCCAGATTTTGCTAAGGCATCTATTCCCGCAATATTGAGTCCGTGAGATTCGGTTAAGCGGTTGGGAATGTAATAAATTAGTTGGTTGTTTTGAGCAAAAAATTCTCCCAGACCGTCCCAAAGTACGGAGGTTGAGGTAATGCCGTCAGCGTCGAAGTCTCCCCAAATTGCTACTTTTTCACCGCTGTTTCGTGCTTGCTGGATTCTTTCTATCGCCCAGTTCATTTCTAGTCCGAATTCAAAGGGACTTGCTGGCTGGTAAAGTTTGGGATTTAAGAAACCGGGTATTTGTTCTGGGTTTTGAATTCCTCTATACCACAGAAGTGCGGCGGCATAGTTTCCGGGGAGTTCTGGTGCGTGGTTCCTGACAGCTTCTATCAGCCAAGCTGGGGGTTGGGGTAAGGGTTGATTTTGCCAGTTGTGAGCGGTTTCTGTCATTCGATTTTAGATTTTAGATTTTTACCACAGATGAATCCGAGGGCTTTTTTGTATGTTAAATAAAACTTAAGCCCGTCACTCGTTCCCCGGCTCTGCCTGGGAACCCATTTCCAGAGGCTCTGCCTCGCTTACGATCGCGAAAATTGGAGGCAGAGCCTCCCTATATGCGTTACCAGGCAGAGCCTAGTAACGAGTAAAATTTGGGGGGTTTGTTGATATATTAAATAAATATTTCGTCGATTATAGCAAGATTTGGTAGCCAATCCGTGGGAGTTTCTGCCGGAAGATTTGGTGAGGAAGCTTGGGTGTCTGTTGTGCGGTTGCAGCGAGTGGCAAATTGACAGGAATCGCAAAGATTGGAACTAATTTCTACTTGGGGTAAGAATTCGCCGCCTTCGGTATAGCGCTGTCGCCAGTCGGTTAGCTGCTGCAATAGGTGGGTTAAATCTTGTTTTGTGCGATCGTGTTCTGTTTGGTTGTAATAAAATGTGAGTTTTTGCGGCGGTTCTTCTCCTTGCAATTGTACGAACCAGTATGTCATAGAAACTTGTTCGGGGGAATAGTCGCTGGTTTCTACTAAGACGTATAAATAGAGGCGAGTTTGCCAACTTTCGGCTATCCATTTTGATTTTTGAGGGCGGGGATAGGTTTTCCAGTCGAGAATTTTGGCGGCGTTTGGTTCGGCTATTAGCAAGTCATAGATAACGGTGAATAGGTAGTCTTGGAAAATTAGGGTGCGGGGGTGTTCGGCTTGGCGGAAAATTCGATCGCTATTTTCTGAATTGGCGAAAAGTTCGGGTGCGGTGTTGATAAATGCTGCCACACAGCGTCCCAGTTCGGGGTCTTGTTGGATGATAAATTCAATGGGAAGTCCGAGTTCTCGCTGCTGCATTAATAGATGAAAGTGGCTTCCCCAGGTGAGTTTTTCTTTGTGTTCTGGGGAGGCGGTGGTGGCTAGGAGTTCGAGGTAGCTGTGTTGGAATTTGCGGGGGCATTCTTCGAGAATTTTGAGTTGGGTTTGGGAGAGTCGGAGCATTTTTATTTAGGATATTACGGCTGGGATTTATGAGGGGATAATTTGAGCATTGCGTTTTTGGATGAGATTGCGAGCGCACTTCTGTTAGATTTTTTGGATGAACGCGCGCTCTTAGTTTACTCACTCAATACAGAAGAACTTTATTTTTTCACTTATGAGTCATATTGACGCTTAACAAAAACTCTAAAAAGTGAGGTATCAAAATTACATTTATTAGAATGTCCCGGTAACATTACTTTGATGGGAAGATGTCCCCGTGGAGATTTTCTGAGAGAGTATTTAATATCAGAGTAATATATCCAATCATCCTTCACGTACCAACCAACCTTCTCAGCAAACTTCGCTTCAAACTCATTATAGCCCGAAGAGATGTTATTGTTAGGTTTATTACCAACAATGCTTTCCCAAATCTGCTTTTGCACACTAAAACCAAAAAGTCCTTTGCTATGTTGTATCCAGAGCTTATCCATATAGTCAAGATCTTTAATCGGTAATCTTTCAATGTCGAAATCTGATAAGAATTTGTAAGAAAAGAGAGTATTCGTTGGGTCTTTACCTAAGATTTGTAGTATAAGGTTCTCAGTTTCTTCATCAGCTTTCCTCCATTCTTTAGCTTCGAGCAAGCTCTCTAATTTAGAATACTTTCCTCCGACCACGGAGGTGGATTTAGCAGACGAACTATATTGAGAAGCAGCCGCATATTTAATAACTTCTTTTGCTGCATCAGCTTCATTATTTATTCGATTAGACATATTATTTAAAGACTTTGCCCACTTAACCACTCTTTTTTTGACTTTCGGGTTACTGCGGGCTTTTTCTTCTAAATCTTGGGCTACTTGAGCCTCAGCTTTATCCGCACTATATCCCTGATTTTTAAGTTGCTCTACAACCTCGCGCAACTCTGCGACGACATCAGATAAGTCCTGATTGGTGTTAATGTAACAACCTTGTATTTCTATATAGTCTCCCTGGATATAGTCGCCATAAATAGATTGATTATAATTACCACCCCCTGTGTAAATATTGCAATCTCTATTTTGGGTATTGTCTTCTAAGTTAGTTCTTGATTCTTGTGGAGTATTAACGCCTAAATCCCATAACAATTTAGAAGCTCCGAATATTACAACGCTAACTATCAACCTAGTTAGATTCAGAACGCCAGTGCCAACAATCGCAAAACTTATTAGTCCAACTAATACGCTAAAGAAGTAATATCGTTGCTTTTTACTTCCTGGTAGCCGAGATATTAAAATACTGAATTTCTTAAAGATTTGTCTTATTTTACCTATCATTAATTTAGCGAAATAAGCTATTCGGGATTATAATTTAACTTGTAGGGTGGGCATCCTGCACGCCCTACAAGAGTTTGAATAAGTCGGCCTCTCCAGATTAAATGCGCGACAGCTTATCTGTCTTTCAAAGAGGAATACCTAATGATCCTAGCGCTAGCTTGACTACCCCTACCACTGCTTCACCAATCAGACCATTGGCACTAGCATCAAGTACATACTGTCTCAACTTGAGTAACCTGCTTGTGGCTTGAGAATCATTATTAGCCTGAGACGCTAAGTCACTAGCGACTTTCTGCTGAGCATCCTGTGGAGTGTATCCCTGTGTTTGAAGTTGAATTAATGATTCTTGAATTTGAGCTGTTACTTCAGATAAGTCAATAGTCCGGACAGTTTTTAAGCAGCCAAAGTACCATAAGACAAGACTGAAGGAAGGTTAGGGTGATTTAAAATCA